>JABCYT010000295.1 GCA_013290035.1 Alphaproteobacteria bacterium | reverse complement strand
CGTGTTGGCGCCGTCGGCGATGTCGCTGCCCTGCACCTTGTAGCCGAGATTGTGCAGCACCTCGGCGATGCCCGACATGCCGATGCCGCCGATGCCGACGAAATGGATCAGTCCGATATCGAGCGGCAGCGCTCTCATGCGGCGACTCCTGACGGTGAAAGAGCAAGCCCGGTCATTTCACCGACCAGGTCGGCCAGGCGCGCCGCGGCATCGGGCCGACCCGCGGCGTGAGCGGCCGCCGCCATGGCGGCCAGCCGTTGCGGCGCCTCGACCAGGGCCGCCAGGTGTCCGGCCAGGGTCGTCGGCGTGAACGCAGCATGCGGGATCACGATGCAGGCGCCGGCCGCCTCGAATGCGCGGGCATTGGCGGTCTGGTGATCGTCGGCGGCATAGGGATAGGGCACCAGGATCGACGGCCGGCCGATGGCGGCGAGCTCGGCCACGGTCGAGGCGCCGGCGCGGCCGATTACGAGGTGCGCGGCGGCGATCCGCTGCGGCAGGTCGGCGAAGAACGGCGCCAGCTCGACCACGATGCCGGCCCGGGCGTAGCGCTGGCGCGCCTGGTCGAGGTCCTCGCGCCGGCACTGCTGCACCAGGCGCAGGCGCGCGCGCAGCGGCGCCGGCAGGGACAGCACGGCCTCGGGCACGACCTGGCTGAACGAGGCCGCGCCCTGGCTGCCGCCGAAGACCACGAGATCGACCACCCTGCCCTCGCCTGGCGCACGATAGGGCGAGTGGCGCAGCGCCCGCACGGTCTCGCGGACCGGATTGCCGACGAGACGCGCGCGGCGGTCGCCCTCGGCGACGTGGCGCGTGCGGGTGAACGAGGTCGCGATGCGCGCCGCGCCGCCCTGCACCAGGCGATTGGCCTTGCCCAGCACGGCATTCTGTTCGTGCAGCATGGACGGCAGCCGGCGCAGGCGGGCGGCGATCATGGTCGGCACGGAGGCGTAGCCACCGAAGCCGACGACGGCCGACGGGCCGATGCGACCGAGCGCCCACCAGGCGTCGAACAAGCCGAACCCCAGCGACAGGAGCGCCATCAGACGGCGGCCGAGCGAGCCGGTGGGGCTTGCCGAGTGGATATAGTGGATCGGCCGGTGGGCCAGCGCGCCCTGCCACTGCTTGCCGCGCGAATCGGTGACCAGCGCGAACGGCACGCCGCGCGCTTCGAGCTCGCCGGCCAGCGCTTCGGCCGGGAACACGTGCCCGCCGGTGCCGCCGGTCGCCAGGACCACCGGCCCCGGCAGGAGGCGCGGCTCGGCCATCACACCGCCTCCCTGAGGCCGGCATGCTCGCGGGTGAGCGACAGCATCATGCCGACGCAGATCGCCATGGCCAGCGCCGAGGAGCCGCCGTAGGAAATGAACGGCAGGGTCATGCCCTTGGCGGGGATGAGCTGGATGGTCGAGGCCATGTTGATGGCAGCCTGCAGGCCGAACTGCACGCCAAGCCCGGTCGCCGCCAGGGTGATGAACAGGCTGGTCTCCTTCGAGGCGCGCGACATCGCCCGCAGGGTCACGAAGGCGAACAGGGCGAGGATCATCAGGCAGACGATCAGGCCAAATTCCTCGCCGGCGACGGCCATGATGAAATCGGTGTGCGCGTCGGGCAGCTGAGCCTTCACTGTGCCCTCGCCCGGGCCGCGGCCGAACGGGCCGCCGTTCATGAACGCCTCGAGCGAGGTGTTGACCTGGTAGTTGTCGCCCGAGGACGGATCGAGGAAGCGGTCGAAGCGACTGCGTACGTGGCCGAACGCGAAGTAGGCGCCGACGATCGACGCCGCGCCGCCCGCCATGCCGAAACCCGCGACCCACATCGGTAGGCCGACGACGAAGAGCTGGATCGCCCATACCAGAGCGACCACGATGCTCATGCCGAGGTCGGGCTGCATTACCAGCAGCGCCAGCACGCCGCCGACCAGCAGGGTCGAGAGGATATAACCGGGCGCCCGGCGCTCGGTGCGGCTTTGCGCCAGCAGCCAGGCCGAGATCACGGCCAGGCTGGGCTTCACGAATTCCGACGGCTGCACGCTGGACAGGCCGGGCACCGCGATCCAGCGCCGCGCGCCCTTGATCTCGACCCCGATGACGAAGGTGGCGGCCAGCAACAGCACGCTGCCGCAGAACACGATCAGCGCCAGACGGCGGACATGGCGCGGCGAGGCCAGCGAGATGGCCAGCATCAGCATCAGGGCCATCGGCAGGAACACGAACTGGCGCTTGGCGAACAGGAACGAGTCGGCGCCGATGCGCTCGGCGGCCGGCGGCGAGGCGGCAAGCGTGAGCAGGACGCCGAACGCCATGATCGCCAGCACGGCGCCCAGCGACCAGCGGTCGACGGTCCACCACCATTGGCCGATGACACTGCGGTCGTCGCGCGGAACCTGGATCACGCTGCCCTCCCCAAACTCTCTGCCCCCGGCAGGGCGCGCGCCATGGCGCGGAACGCATCGCCGCGGTGCTCGTAACTCTTCCACTGGTCCCACGACGCGCAGGCGGGCGACAGCAGGACGACGGCCGCGCCGTGCGCCTCGCGCAGCGCGCGCTGGTGCGCGGCGTCGAGCGCCGACTTCAAGTCGCCGCAGCGGCTGTAGGCAAGCTTGCCCTCGAGCTGGGAGGCGAACAGCTCGGTCGCCTCGCCGATCAGGAAGGCATGACGGATACGGTCGAACCAGGGCGCGAGCGGCGCCACGCCGCCCTCCTTCGCCTGGCCGCCGAGGATCCAGTAGATGTCGCGATAGGACGACAGCGCGCGGGCCGTGGCGTCGGCGTTGGTCGCCTTGCTGTCGTTGACGTAGATGACCTGGCCGACCGAAGCGACGCGCTCCTGGCGATGTGGCAGGCCGGGATAGCTCTTGAGACCGGCCACGATCTTCTCGCGCGGCACGTCGAGCCAGCGGCAGGCCGCCCAGGCGCAGGCGGCGTTCTGCGCGTTGTGATCGCCCGGCAGGGTCGGCACATCGGAAAAATCGACCCTGTAGCCGTCGGCGTCGATCAGCATGCCGGCGCGAAACGACACGCCGCCCGCGACGGGACGCTCCAGCGCCACCGGCACCGCGGCGATGCCGGATCGCGCCGCCATCCTGTCGTAGACGGCGTGCGAAGGCCGATCGTCGATGCCGATCACGGCGCAGTCGCCGGGCCGCTGGCGCGCGAAGATGTTTTCCTTGGCCGCGACATAGCCTGCCATGTCGCCGTGCCGGTCGATATGGTCGGGCGTGATGTTGAGCCAAACCGCGACATTGGCGCGGAAGCTGTCGAGCAGTTCGAGCTGGTAGGACGAGAGCTCCAGCACATAGATGCCGCTTGGGCCGAGCGGCGCGAGATCGAGCGCGCCGCGGCCGATATTGCCGCCGACCTCGCAGCGCCGGCCGGCTTCGACGAGGATATGGCCGATCAGGGCGGTTGTCGTCGATTTGCCGTTGGTGCCGGTGATGCCGACGAAACCCGCCTTCGGCTGGGCGCGGGCCAGAAGCTCGATGTCGCAAACGATCTTCTTGCCGGCCGCGCGCGCCGCGGCGGCGACAGGATGCGGCTTGGGCAGATGGCTCGGAATGCCGGGGCTGATGACGAGCGCGGCCACGCCAGACCAGCCGATGGATGCCGGTTCGACGACGGGAACGCCGAGCCTGGTCGCGGCCTCGCGCGAGGCGGCGTTGTCGTCCCAGGCGACACAGTCGATCCCGGCTGCGCTCAGGGCGCGCACCGTCGCCAGGCCGGAGCGCGCAAGTCCCAGCACGACGAACGACGAACCCTTGAGCACAGCGAGATCGATCATTCGGTCACCGCAGTTTCAGGGTAGCGAGACCGGCCATCGCCAGGATGGCGGCGATGATCCAGAAGCGAAAGACGATGGTGGGCTCGGCCCAGCCCTTCTGCTCGAAATGATGGTGCAACGGCGCCATGCGGAAAACCCGGCGCCCGGTCCATTTGTAGGACAGGACCTGGACGATGACCGAAACAGTTTCGAGGACGAACAGGCCGCCGACGATGGCCAGCACGATCTCGTGCTTGGTGACAACGGCCACCGCGCCCAGGGCGCCGCCGATGGCAAGCGATCCGGTGTCGCCCATGAACACCATGGCGGGCGGCGCGTTGAACCACAGAAAGCCCAGGCCCGCGCCGACCAGCGCGGACAGCAGCACGGCGAGCTCGCCCGAACGCGGGATGTGATGGAGATAGAGATAATTGGTGAGAACGGTGTTGCCCACGACGTAGGCGATGAGGCCGAACACGGCGGAGGCCATGATCACCGGGCCGATCGCGAGGCCATCGAGGCCGTCGGTGAGGTTGACGGCGTTGGAGGCGCCCACCATCACCAGGATGGCGAAGAGCACGAAACCGACGACGCTGAGCGGCAGCAACACGTCCTTGAGGAACGGGAAGGCCAGCATGTAGCGCAACGGCGCGGGCGAGGACTGGGCGATCAGCCAGGCAGCCGCACCGGCCACCACGATCGAAAGCGCGAGTTTCACCTTGCCCGGCACGCCCTTGGGATTGCGCTTGGTAACTTTGAGGAAGTCGTCCCAGAAGCCCACGGCGCCGAATGTCAGGGTGACGCCCAGCACGATCCAGACATAGTGGTTGGTGAGGTCGGCCCACAGCAGGGTGGCGATCGTGAGCGTGATCAGGATCAGGAGTCCGCCCATGGTCGGCGTGCCCTTCTTGTTCACGAGATGGCTGGCCGGGCCGTCGTCGCGGATCGGCTGGCCCTGCTTCTGCTTGCTGCGCAGCCAGCGGATCAGCCCACCGCCGATCAGGAAGCTCAGGACGAGCGCCGTCAGGAAGGCCGCGATCGAGCGGAAGGTCAGGTAGCGGAACAGGTTGAAAGGCGTGAAGACGTCCGCCAGCGGATAGAGAAGGTAAAACATCTTAGCGTCCCGTCTCGCCGTCGCTTGCCGCCATGATGGCGTCGACGACATTCTTCATTTTCGAACCCAACGACCCCTTCACCGCGATCACGTCCCCTACCCTGAGCGCCGCCGCGACCTCGCCGGCGAGCGACGCCGAGTCCGGCCGATGCACGCCGCGCTGCGCCGGCGCCAGAAGCTGCCACAGCGCCTGCATGTGCGGTCCGCAGAGAAAGACCTGCGCCGCGCCGCTCGCCGCCACCGCGTCGGCAAGCCCGGCATGGTAGGCATCCGCCCCCTCGCCCAGCTCGCGCATGTCGCCCATCGCCAGCAGCCGGCGACCGCCGCGGGCCGGCTCGGTGCGCGCCAACAGCGCCAGCATCGCGCGCATCGAGACCGGGTTGGCGTTGTAGCTCTCGTCAAGCAACTCCACCGTGCCGGCGCCGAACTTCAGCATCCGCCGTGCGCCGCGACCGGGCGACGCTCCAATGCTCTTGAGCGTCGCCGCCGCCTCGACGACGTTTGCACCCAGCGCCTCCACGACGGCCA
>JABCYT010000294.1 GCA_013290035.1 Alphaproteobacteria bacterium | reverse complement strand
CTATCAGGAGACCAAGGGCCTGACGGTCGACGGCGTCATCGGCGCCAAGACGACGCTGTCGCTCAACACCACGATCGACGAGCGCATCGAGCAGATCGTGGCCAATCTCGAGCGCCGGCGCTGGCTGCCGGAGGATCTCGGCAAGCGCTACGTGCTGGTCAATGCCGGCGACTATTCGATGATCTTCGTCGACGACGGCAAGCCCGCCTTCCAAAGCCTGGTGATCGTCGGCACGCCCAAGGATCCGACGCCGGAGATCCAGTCGGTGATGCGCGGCTTCCAGACCAATCCCTACTGGACGGTGCCGCAGTCGATCTCGGGCGAGGAATATCTGCCCCTGCTGCGCCGCGATCCCAACGCGCTGGAGGCCGCCGGCTTCAAGATCTTCGAGAACTGGAACGACGATACCGAGCTCGATCCCGCCACCGTCGACTGGAGCGAGATCAACCCCAAGGCGTTCCCCTACCGCATCCGCCAGGAACCCGGCGCCAGCAATGCGCTGGGCTACATCTTCTTTCCGTTTCCCAACCGGTACGGGATCTACATGCACGACACGGCCAGCCGCTGGCTGTTCACCGAAGGCAGCCGCAACTTCAGCCACGGCTGCATCCGGCTGCAGAACCCGCTCGACTTCGCCGAGAAGGTGTTCGGCGGCCGCGGCGGCTTCAACAAGGACCGCGTGCGCCAGGTCATCAATGACGGCCAGCAGGCTCATTACACGTTTCCCGAGCCGGTAACGCTCTACGTCACCTACCGGACGGTCACGGCCGGCACCGACGGTGCCGCGATCTTCCGGGACGACATCTATGGCCGCGACCGGCGGGTCGTGCGCGACATGAGCAAGCCCCGAAGCTAGGCGGGCCTTCGAGCCGGAGGAGCCATGGAAGAGGTTCCGGTCCTGATCATCGGCGGTGGGCCCGTTGGGCTCACGGCGTCGATCCTGCTGTCGCAGGCCGGTGTGCGCTCGCTGCTCGTCGAGCGTCACCCCGGCACCGCCATTCATCCGAAGGCGCGCGGCATCAACGCGCGCAGCATGGAAATGTACCGCCAATGCGGGGTCGAGGCGGCCATCCGCAAGGCTGGCCTGCCGCCGGAACGCGCCGGCTTCATCGTCTGGGCGCGTACGCTGGCCGGCGAGGAGATCGAACGTCGGGTGCCCTGGCGCTCCGGCGCGCAGAGCGCGGCCGTCAGTCCCGTCCGCAACTGCCTGTGCGCCCAGGACGACCTCGAACCGGTGCTGCGGGCCTTTGCCGAGCGGCAGCCGGCCGGCCGCCTGCGTTTCAGCACCGAAGTCACGGCCTGTGAGCAGGACGATACGGCCGTCACCGCCACGCTCGTCGATCGCGCGAGCGGCACGCAGGAACGGGTCAGGGCCCAGTACGCAATCGCCGCTGACGGCGCCCAGAGCATCATCCGCCAGCAGCTTGGCGTGCCGATGCTCGGCCCGGAGAACGTCTACGACAGCGTCAACATCCTGCTGAACGCCGATCTCCGGCCGTGGACGGCCGATCGACCGGCCGCGCTCTACTTCATCGAGCATCCCAAGATGCGCGGCACGTTCCTCACCATCAACGGCATCGACCGCTGGGGTTTTCTGGTCAACAGCCTTGCGGCCTACGGCTACAAGGCGAGCGACTTCACCCCGGAACGGTCAGCCGAGCTCGTGCGCACGGCGGCAGGCGTTGCCGATCTCGACGTCAAGATCCTGGGTGTCGTGCCGTGGACTGCCTCGGCGCGCGTGGCGGAGCGCTACCGGACGGGCCGCATCTTCCTCGCCGGCGACGCGGCGCACGAAATGCCGCCGACCGGCGGCTTCGGCATGAACACCGGCGTTCAGGACGTGCACAATCTTGCCTGGAAGCTCGCCTGCGTGCTGCAGGGCGCGGCGAGCCAGCGCCTGCTCGACACCTATCACGACGAGCGCCAGCCGCTCGGGCAGACGACCACCCAGCAAAGCTTGAACAACGCCATTTCGATGGGCCGGCTCGATCGCGCGGCCAAGACGGCGGGCGCTCGGCCCGAATACCTCAACGAACAAGGCATGATCTTCGGCGCCCAGTACGAATCGAGCGCCGTCGTACCCGACGGGACGACGCCGCCCGCCGTCGCCAATCCGATCACGGACTACGTCCCGTCGGCGCATCCGGGCGGTCGCGCGCCCCATGTATGGCTCGAGCGCGGTGGCCAGCGCCTCTCGACCATCGACCTTGTCGGCAACGGCTTCGTCCTGCTGACGGCCCCTGCGGGCAAAGCGTGGCGCGAGGCGGCAGAGCGCCTCGGCCTCGGGACCGTCAATATCGGCGACGGCGAATTGGCCAATGCCGACGGCCAATGGCTCGAGACCTACGGTCTCGACGAGACGGGGGCGGTGCTGGTTCGCCCGGATGGCTATGTCGGATGGCGCAGTCGTGCGATGCCGGCTGATCCGGCGGCCAACCTCGGCGAGGCGATGGCTAGCATCATGGGCCGTCTTCACCTCCCCAGCTCCGCTGGGGAGGTGGCGCCGTCATACGGCGACGGAGGGGTCAAAGGCGCGAAATGATCTTTTAGAGCCCATGACCCCTCCGCCCGCTTCGCGGGCACCTCCCCGCGCTTCGCGCAGGGAGGCAAAGCTTTTTGTCAGCGCTTCTTCTCGCGCAGCTTCTTCCAGTATTCCAGGCGCTTCAGGATCTCGCGCTCGAAGCCGCGTTCGACGGGCTGATAGAACTCCTCGCGCGCCATGCCGTCGGGGAAATAGTTCTGTCCCGAGAAGCCGTCCTCGGCATTGTGGTCGTATTCGTAACCCTTGCCGTAGCCGATCTCCTTCATGAGCTTGGTCGGCGCATTGAGGATGTGCAGGGGCGGCGTGAGCGAGCCGTGCGTCTTGGCCGCCCGCTTGGCTGCGCTGAAGGCCGTATAGCCCGAATTCGATTTCGGCGCGGTGCCGAGATAGATCACCGCCTGAGCGATCGCGAGCTCGCCTTCCGGCGAGCCCAGGCGATCGTAGGTGTCCCACGCCGCCAGGGTTTGCGTGAGCGCATTGGGATCGGCCATGCCGACATCCTCGACGGCGAAGCGCACGAGGCGGCGGGCGATGTATTTCGGGTCCTCGCCGCCGTCGAGCATGCGAGCGAACCAGTAGAGCGCCGCGTCGACGTCGGAGCCGCGCAGGGATTTGTGCAGGGCGCTGATCAGGTTGTAGTGGGCCTCCTGCGCCTTGTCGTAGAGCGGCGCGCGCTTCTGCAGGAGCGTCGCCAGCCTGGCCGGCGGCACCGGCGCCTTGTCCTTGAGCTGGGCAAGCTGCTCGGCCAGGCCGATCAGGTAACGGCCGTCGCCGTCGGCCATGGCGAACAGCGCCTGTCGTCCCTCCTCGTCGATCGGCAGTTTCTTAGCTAACACCTGCTCGACCCTGGCCAACAGGATCGACAACGCCGCGTCGTCGAGGCGGCGCAGCACCAGGACCTGGCAGCGCGACAGCAGCGCGGCATTGAGCTCGAACGACGGGTTCTCCGTGGTGGCACCGATCAAGGTGACGGTGCCATCCTCGACATAAGGCAGGAAGCCGTCCTGCTGGGCGCGGTTGAAGCGGTGGATCTCGTCGACGAACAGCAGGGTGCCCTTGCCGTCCTTGCGCCGCTGCCGCGCGGCCTCGAAGATCCGGCGCAGGTCGGCCACGCCGGAGAACACCGCCGACAATGGCTCGAAGTGCAGGTCGGTGGCCTCGGCGAGCAGGCGCGCGATCGTCGTCTTGCCGCAGCCCGGCGGTCCCCAAAGGATCAGCGAGCCGAGCTTGCGCGCCGCCAGCATGCGGCCGAGCGGGCCCTCGGGTCCGAGCAGGTGATCCTGGCCCAGAATCTCGGCCAACGACTTGGGCCGCATCCGTTCGGCCAGCGGCGTCGGGGCGAGCGAGGCGAAGAGTTCAGCCGGCATGGCGTCCCCGCGGGCACGGTTCAGCGGAACTGGACGGTCGACACCATGCCCTCGCGGCCAATGCTGACGCTGGCCACGCCGGCGGCAATGCGCTGCTTGAGCTCGGCGACGTTCTTCACATCCTGCCCGTTGACGCTCAGGATCATGTCGCCGGGCCGCACGAAGCGGCCGGCGAAGGAGCCTGCCTTCACATCCGTGACGATCACGCCCGGCCGCCATTCGACGAGGCCGAGCTCGTCGGCGACGGCGGGCGAGAGGTTGGCGACGCCGGCGCCGCTCAGCGGCTGACGGCCTTCGAGCACCGCCGGGTCGCGCGGCGGATCCTCGGGCGGCGGCGCCAGCTTCATGTTGAAGACCATTTCCTTGCCGCCGCGTATGATCCTGACCGGCACGGTGGCATCGACCTGCAGCGTGGCCAGGCGGAACCTGAGGCTCGCCTCGTCGTCGATCGGCTGGTCCTTGAGGGCGATGATCACGTCGTTGCGCTTGAGGCCGGCATGCGCGCCGGGGCCGCCGGGAAACACTTCCTTGACGACCAGGCCGGCCGGCCGAGGCAGGTTGAAGCCGGCAGCGATGTCGGGCGTCACCCGCTGCATGTTGATGCCGAGCCACGGCCGCACGATACGGCCGCCTTGTTCACCGGTCGAAACGATGCGCGCCACGATGTTCGAAGGGGTGGCGAAGCCGATGCCCACCGATCCGCCGGTCTGCGAATAGATCGCGGTGTTGATGCCGATCAACCGTCCGTCGAGGCTGACCAGCGCGCCGCCGGAATTGCCGGGATTGATGGCGGCATCGGTCTGGATGAAGAAGCTCGAATCGTTCACGCCACCCGCGCTGCGCGCCAACGCCGAGATGATGCCGCTGGTCACGGTCTGGTTGAGGCCGAAGGGATTGCCGATCGCCAGGACGACGTCGCCCACCTCGATCGAGTCCGAATCGCGCATCTGGAGGAACGGGAATTTCTCGCCGCCGCCGTCGATGCGTACCAGGGCGAGGTCGTAGCGTTCGTCCTGGGTGACGACCTTGGCGTCGAACTCGCGCCGGTCGGCCAGCACGACGCGGATCTCGTCGGCGCCCTTGCCGACGTGGGCGTTGGTCACGATCAGCCCGTCCGGCCGCACCAGCACGCCCGAGCCCAGCGAGTTCTGTACCCGCTCGCCGGCCTGTGGCATGCCGGGAAACGGAAACGGCAGGCGGCGCTGCACGCGGGCAGTCGTGGTCGTGTAGATGTTCACCACGGCCGGCGAGACGCGCTTGACCAGCGGGGCGTAGGAATAGGCAAGCTCGCTGCGATCGGTCGGCAGGGCCTGCGCCAGGGCGCCCGTCGAATCGGCCAGGACCATGCCGCCGCTCAACAGCGTCACCGCCAGAATCGCCCGCCGAATCATTCGTCCGTCTCCTTTGTCGGTGCGGATTTGCGATCACTCTTATGTCAAATCAGGGGCCGAAGCACGCGGCTCCCATTGACGCAGCGACCTCCGTCGCCTCAC
>JABCYT010000293.1 GCA_013290035.1 Alphaproteobacteria bacterium | reverse complement strand
AAGGCGGCAAGGACGGTGCCCCGGGTGAGTTGCGCATCAACGGCAAGAAGACCGATCCCAAGAAGCAGTACGTCGTGAACAAGGGCGACACGGTCTCCCTCGGCACGCCGGGCGGCGGCGGCCACGGCGATCCGAAGCAGCGCTCGGACATCGCGCTCGCAGCGGATGTCGCGGCGGGGTATGTGACGGATCGCGCGCCGTATCGCCAGTAACGCTCGAGTTCGAACACGACTGGGTGATGTCAGATGGCCGATCATTTCCATGAGGCCAATCGTCGTCGCTGGGATGCAGGCTCTGCATCCTGGGCAACGCGTGCCGATGCGCGTGGGACCTGGAAGAAGTGCCACCTCAACCCCGCGCTCGCGCTGCATTCGGCTGAACTCAAATGGCTCGGCGATATTGCTGACAAGCGTGTCGCGGTCCTTGGCAGCGGCGACAACCAGGTTGTCTTCGCTTTGTCGGGCCTGGGAGCGAAGGTGACCAGCGTCGACATCTCCGAGCGGCAGATCGAGGTCGCGCGCGGTCGTGCCGAGGCACTCGGCTTGAAGGTGGAGTTCGTGCAGGCCGATGTCGCCGACCTGTCAAGCCTGGGCGGCGCAACGTTCGACGTGGTCTATACGGGAGGTCACGTAGCAGTGTGGGTCTCCGATCTGCGACGCTACTACGAGGAAGCCGCTCGCATCTTGAAGCCGGACGGCCTGCTGATCGTCAGCGAATATCATCCGTTTCGCCGGGTGTGGAAGCACTCTGCGGGCAGCCTCGAACTCGGCTTCAATTATTTTGACCGTGGACCCCACCGCTTCGAGGTCGCCCCGGATGTGCTGTGCGCCGCGCCCGGCGAGTTGGAGCAGTTTGAATTTCATTGGACTGTTGCCGACTACATATCGGCAATTCTCTCGTCCGGCTGTCGGCTTATCCATGCCGAGGAATTCGGCGATACCGGCGAGTGGTGGGAAGGCGCGCCGGTGGCCGGTCTGCCGGCGTCGCTTCTGCTGGTCGGTCGCCGATGCTAGTCCGGCTTGACCTTCGCCGCCTTGACCAGCGGCACCCATTTCTCGACCTCGGCCTTCTGGAACTCGGCCAGCCAGCCCGCCGTCTGCTGCTCGGCGGGCGGGATCTCCTGGCCAAGGTCGGCGAAACGCTGCCTGACCCTGGGGTCGGCCAGCGCCGCGCGCACCGCCATGTTCAGCGTCTCGATCACCGCGTCGGGTGTCCCGCGCGGCACCCACAGCGCCTGCCAGACCGAGGTGTAGAACCCCGGCAGGCCGGCTTCGTCCGTCGTGGGGATGTCCGGTGCGGCCGGCAGGCGGGACGGCGCAGTGACGGCCAGCGCCCTGACCTTGCCGGCCAGAACCTGGGGCAGGGAGTTCGACGGCTGGTCGATCATCATTTCGATCTGGCCGGCCAGCAGGTCCTGCAGCGCGGCGGAGGCGCCGCGATAGGGCACGAACTGCACGGTCGTGCCGCTCAGTTGCTGGAAATAGAGCACCGACGTGTGCGCGACCGTGCCGTAGCCGCCGCCGCCGTCCGTGACCTTGCCGGGATTTGCCCTGACCCAGTCGAGAAACTCGCTCAAATTTGCCGCCTCCAGCGACTTTCTGACGAGGATCAGCTGCGAGTTGGTGGCGAACATCGCGACGGGCGCGAAGTCCCGCAGCAAGTCGAAGGCGACCGGCTGCATCGCGCCAAGCGTGATGTGCGAGCCCTGGTTGCCGGAGATGATGGTGTATCCGTCGGCAGCGGATCGCGCCACACGCGTGACGCCGATCGCGCCGCCCGCGCCGGTCACATCCTCGATCATGACGGCTTGGCCGAGCGTGCCCTGCATATGCTCGGCGAGAATGCGGCACAAAGTGTCCAGGGGACCGCCCGCCGAGAAGGGCACGATGATCGTCACCGGCTTGGTCGGAAAGGCCTGCGCCTTCGCCCCGACCGGCCAGGCGATCGCGGGAAGGGTTGCGAGCCGCAGCAAAGCACGTCGTCGCATCGAGGCCTCCAGAAGCTTGGGATGATGCTCGGCAACGCAACGCGCCTTGGCGAACACTGGCATCGGCGTCAAAGGCTGGCAAGGATCGGCCGCCCCGCCCTATACTCCGCGACAGTCTCGGCCCGGGGAGCCCGCACATGGCATCGCAGACCAACGCATTCACGATTCCCAAGACCATGAAGGCCTGGGTGCTGGGCGGCCCGGACGAGCTCAGCCTGGTCGAAAAGCCGGTTCCCGAGCCCGGCCGCGCCGAAGTGCTGGTGCGCATCGACGCCATCGCCGTTTGCGCCACCGACATCGAGATCATCAAGCATGGGCTGCCGGCGATCATCGACGGCGGATCGCCTTTCAACAAAGGCTTTACGCCGGGCCATGAATATATGGGCACGGTGGTGAAGCTCGGTCCGACCGTCGACGAGTTCGAGATCGGCGATCGCATTACGGTCGAGGTGCACGCCGGCTGTGGCCGCTGCCAGCGCTGCCGCGAAGGCATGTACACCTCCTGTCTCAACTACGGCTACCGCGAGAAGGGGCATCGCGCCAACGGCTTCAGCACGGACGGCGGCTTCGCCGAATACGCCGTCAACAGCGTCAACACCATGGTCCACGTTCCCGACGACATGTCCGACGAGGAGGCGACGCTGGTCGTCACGGCGGGCACCGCGATGTACGGCCTCGACGTCATGGGCGGCATCATTGCCGGCGAGCCCGTCGTCGTGCTCGGTCCGGGTCCGATCGGCCTGATGGGCGTCGGCGTCGCCAAGGCGCTGGGTGCCTCGCCGGTGATCCTGACCGGCACGCGCGAGCGCCGGCTCGAGATGGGCAAGCGGCTGGGCGCCGACCATGTGGTCGACGTGACGAAGGAGGATGCGGTCGAGGCGGTCGCGCGCCTCACCGGCGGCAAGGGCGTGCACTACGTCCTGGAGTGTTCCGGCGCGCCCAATGCGCTGAACGAAGCCGCGCGCATGGTGAATCGCGGCGGCCGCATCTGCCTCGCCGCCTTCCCAGCCGAGCCGGTGCCGGTCGATCTCGCCTATCTCGTGCGCAACAACATCTATGTGTTCGGCATCCGCGGCGAAGGCCGGAGCGCGACGCACCGGGCGGCCGCCCTGATGGCCCAGAAGCGCTTCGACGCCAAGCTGATCCACACCCACACGTTCGGCCTTCCCGAAGTGCCGACCGCCATCAAGTACGCGCGCGAGCGCATCGAGGACGCGATCAAGGTGGTCGTGAAAATGTCCGCAAGCTAGCCGGCGCGCCCGGCGGAACAGAGCGATTGAACCTCGCGGCGGCGGCCGTTACCTTCATTGCAACGTGTGTGAAGGGAGGCGTTCAATGAAGCTGTTTGCCGCCGCGACCGCGGCTTTGTGCGTCGTCACCTGGGGCGCCGCGGCGTCCGCCGAAGGTGCCGCCAAGCTCTGCGACAAGCCGCGCCAGATGGAGGGCTTCAAGACCTGCGCCGATGTCGACAAGGCCGAGGCCGAGGGCAATTTCGTGCTCTATTCGACCGATCCCGAGCAGGGCCAGGCCAAGCTGCTGGCGTCCTTCAACAAGGTGTTTCCCAAGATCAAGACCAACTATGTCCGCCTGCAGGCGGGCGCCCTCTATGCCAAGGTCCTGTCGGAGCGCCAGGCCAAGTCCTACCTGGTCGACGTCATCCAGATCTCCGACATGGGCATGATCCTCGACTTCCAGAAGCGCGGCGGCTTCACCCAGTACATCTCGCCCGAAATGGCCGCCTTCAAACCGGAGTACAAGAGCACGCCCGAGGGCTTCTGGACCTGGGGCTCGGTGATCATGGGCGGCATCGCCTACAATCCCAAGAACGTGGCGGAGGCCGATGCGCCCAAGAAGTGGGAGGACCTGCTCGATCCGAAATGGAAGGACGGCATCAACGTCAAGGTCTCCAACTCCGGCCTGCAGCACGGCGTGTGGTACATGCTGAAGCCGATCCTCGCCAAGGATTACTTCAAGAGGTTCGCCGAGCAGAAGCCGCGCGCCTTCGACTCCTACGTCCAGCAATACGGCCGCCTGGTCGACGGCCAGGACAAGGTCATCATGGGCGCGCAGTACTCGGGCTATATCGAGTTCAAGGCCAAGGGAGCGCCGCTCGCTTTCGTCTTCCCCGAGACCGGCGTGCCGGCGGTGTCCGAGACCTACGGCATCGTGGCCGACGGGCCGCATCCCAACGCCGCGCAGCTGTTCATGGACTGGTTCCTCTCGCCGGTTGGCCAGCAGGCGCTCGCCGAGGCGCTGCTGCTGCACTCGCCGCGCGAGGATGTGCCGGCGCCGGCCGGCAGCGTGCCGCTCAAGGACATGAAGCTGCTCATCCCGGCCGACTGGAACGCCTTCGAGAGGGACCGCCCGGAGTTCGCCAAGGAATGGGACCGCATCGTCGGCGCACGGCGCTGAGCCGGCCTTGACGGTGCTGACTGCGGAGGCGCTGCGGCCGCGTCGCAACTGGCAGGCGATCATCACGCTCGTCATCCTGCTGGTCGTGGGCTTCCTCGTCATCCTGCCGATGGTGTTCCTGATCGGGGAATCGCTCAACATCGGCGATCCGATGTCGTTCCCGCCCGAGGCCTACGGGATCGCGAACTATCTCGCGATCCTGGAGGAGGACGTGAACGTCCTGGTCAACACGGTGATCATCGCGGTGATGGCCACCGTGATGGCGATCGTGATCGGCTTCACGCTGGCCTGGATCCTGACGCGCACCAACGTGCCGGGCCGCGACAAGCTCGAGCGGCTGATGGAGCTGCCCTATTACATGACGCCGCTGGTCGGCGCGCTCGCCTGGGCCGTCATCGCCGGCCCCAAGAGCGGCTTCGTCAACCAGCTCTGGAAGGGGGCAGGCGGCGCCGGCGACCTGGTCGACGTCTATACCTATTTTGGCATCGCCTGGGTGATGGCGCTGTTCGAAGGCACCGTGGCTTTCGTCATGATCGCCGCCTCGATGAAGTCGATGGACCCGGCGCTCGAGGAATCCGCCCGGGTGATGGGGGCCTCCAAGCTGCGCACGACGCTCACCGTCACCCTGCCGCTGGTCATGCCGGGCGTGCTGGGCGCCTCGCTGTTCGTCTTCGCCGAGATGCTGGGCTCATTCGCCGCCGCCCTCGTGCTCGGCATTCCCGGTCGCATCTACGTCATCACCACCGCGATCTGGGATTCGACGCTGTCCTATCCGCCGGATTACGGCCGCGCCTCGGCGATGGGGCTGGCGCTGTTCGTCGTCATGTTCGGCATGCTGACCTTCTATCGCCGTGTGATCGCCCGCGGCAGCTTCGCCACCATCACCGGCAAGGCGTTCAGGCCGCGGCCGATGGATATGGGCCGCATGGCCTGGGTCCTGTTCAGCGTGTGCCTGCTCTACGTCCTGCTGGCCGTCGTGCTGCCGATTGCGGCGCTCGTCTTCACATCCTTGCAGCGCTTCGC
>JABCYT010000292.1 GCA_013290035.1 Alphaproteobacteria bacterium | reverse complement strand
ACGTCGACTATATCGTGAAGGACGGCCAGGTCGTCATCATCGACGAGTTCACCGGCCGCATGATGGCCGGCCGGCGCTACTCCGAGGGCCTGCACCAGGCGCTCGAGGCCAAGGAGAAGGTCGAGATCCAGCGCGAGAACCAGACGCTGGCCTCGATCACCTTCCAGAACCTGTTCCGCATGTATCCCAAGCTCGCCGGCATGACCGGCACGGCGATGACCGAGGCCGGCGAGTTCGGCGAGATCTACAAGCTCGAGGTCGTCGAGATCCCGACCAACGTGGCGGTCGCCCGCAAGGACGCCGACGACGAGATCTACCGCACGCTGGCCGACAAGACGCGCGCCATCGTCAAGCTGATCGAGGACTGCCGCTCCCGCCAGCAGCCGATGCTGGTCGGCACGGTGTCGATCGAGAAGTCGGAGGCGCTGTCGGAGGAGCTGAAGAAGGCCAGGATCCCGCACAACGTGCTGAATGCGCGCTACCACGAGCAGGAAGCGCAGATCGTGGCCCAGGCCGGCCGGCCGGGCGCCATCACCATCGCCACCAACATGGCCGGCCGCGGCACCGACATCCAGCTGGGCGGCAACGCCGACATGCTGCTGCGCCAGGCCGAGGCCGAGATCATGACCACGCTGCCCGACGATGCCGCGCGCAAGGCCGAGCTCGGACGCAGGGCGGCGGAGATCAAGGCGGAGGTCGAGGGCAATCGCGAGATCGTGCTGAAGGCGGGCGGCCTCTACGTGGTCGGCACCGAGCGTCATGAAAGCCGGCGCATCGACAACCAGCTGCGCGGCCGCTCGGGCCGCCAGGGCGATCCGGGCGCGTCGAAGTTCTTCCTGTCGCTGGAAGACGACCTGATGCGCATATTCGGCAACAACAAGGTGCTCGACTGGGTCCAGAAGAAGGGCATGGCCGACGACGAGGCGCTGACCCACCGCTGGCTCAACAAGGCGCTGGAGACGGCGCAGGGCAAGGTCGAGGCGCGCAACTTCGAGATCCGCAAGAACCTGCTGCGCTTCGACGACGTCATGAACAGCCAGCGCAAGGAGATCTACAAGGAGCGCGTCGAGCTGATGGCGACCGAGGACGTCTCGGACACCGTGGCCGGCATGCGCAGCGACGTGGTCGACGCCCTGGTGGCGCGGACGATCCCCCAGGACGTCTATGCCGAGCAATGGAAGACGGCCGAGCTCAAGGACGAGGTGCAGCGCCTGTTCGGCCTCGACCTGCCGGTCGACGCCTGGGCCAAGGAAGAGGGCATCGCCGACGAGGAGATCAAGTCGCGGCTGGGCGATGCGGTCGAACGGCTGTTCGCCCAACGGGCGGCGCAGCACGGCACGGACGTCTGGCGCCAGGTCGAGAAGAGCGTGCTGATGCAGCTCTTCGACCAGAGCTGGAAGGATCACCTGCTCCACCTCGACCATCTGCGCCAGGGCATCGGGCTCAGGGCCTACGGCCAGAAGGATCCGCTGAACGAGTACAAACGCGAGGCGTTCAATCTCTTCAACGACCTGCTGAGCGGCCTGCGCGAGCAGGTCGTGAGCCTGCTGGCGACGCTGCAGCTGCGCATGGAGCCGGCGCCGATGCCCGAGATGCCGGCGCAGATGCACGAGGTCCACGAGGATCCGGCACTCGCCACCCGGCTCAGCGACGATCCGGCCTTCGACCCGGCCGATCCGGACGGTGGCGGCGTCGCCACGCTGCCGCGGCCGCGCGCCGCCAAGACGAAGCTTGACCCCAACAACCCCTCGACCTGGGGCAAGGTCGCCCGCAATGCGCCCTGCCCCTGCGGCTCGGGCAAGAAGTTCAAGCACTGCCACGGCAGAGTCTGACGACCGGCCGCCGGCTGAACCGGCTGCCCTGGTAACCAAACCGTCAATTCTCCAGGCCGCCTGCCGTCCGATAAGCTCGGTCTGTTGAACAGACCGCGCCGGAGCAGCCATCCAACCAACGCCGGCGGGAATTGAGGGAGGAACAGATGAGTCGTCTTACTTTGATGGCAAGCGCCTTGGGTGCAGCCCTGCTGATAAGCTCGGCGGTCCTGGCCCAGGTGGCACCGAATCCGAACAACCCGAACGACACGGTCGCGGACACCTTCACGCCGCCGCCTTACGGCGAGACGATCAATCTCGAGACCGCCAAGAAGGTCGCCGCAGGCGCTGCCGCCGAGGCAGCGAAGCGGAAATGGGACGGCTTCTGCATTGCCGTCGTCGGGCCGTCCGGCGACCTGGTCTATTTCGAAAAAATGGACAATTGCCAGTATGCGTCGATCGCGATTTCCCAGCACAAGGCGCGCACGGCGGCACGCTATCGCCGCCCGACGCTTGCGTTCGAGAACCTGATCGGCAAGGGCCCGTACTTCAATTATCTGACGACGCTCGACGACGTGATCGCCTCGCGCGGCGGCAATCCCCTGATGGTCGGCGGCAAGGTCGTCGGCGCCATCGGCGTGAGCGGCGGCGCCGGCGCGCAGGACGACCTGTTGTCCCAGGCAGGCGTTGCCGTCCTGAAGTAAGGCTTGCTGCGCCGCCATCCCACTCACCCGAGATAACGCACAAGGAGGCGCCAGGCACGGCTGGCGCCTCTTGAAGTACCCCTGAATCGCGCCGCACGGTGGCCGTTTTGCCATCGCCCCCGATCGATGGACGCAGCGGCATTGACCGAACTTAATGTTATATTATAGCGTCTCCTCTGCGAAGGCGGATCGTGGGGGAAGCCATGCGGCGGCGTGTCGGCAGTTTGACGTTGGTCTCGAGCCTGATCGCGGCGGTAACGCCAGCCGCCGCGCAAACGCCGCCACCCCCACCGTCGCCGGTCGCCGATCCGTCGCTCGGCATCACCGTCACGGCGACGCGGCTGGACGAGGCGCGCAGTTCCATCCAGCCGAGCCTCGGCGCCACGGTCTACGATTTCGGCAACCGCGTGATCCAGAACGTCCCACAAGGCGAGAACGCGCCGCTGAACCAGGTGCTGCTGCGCGCGCCCGGCGTGGTGCAGGACAGTTTCGGCCAGATCCACGTGCGCGGCGACCATGGCAACGTGCAATACCGGCTCGATGGCGTGCAGCTGCCCGAGGGCCTGTCGCTGTTCAACAACATCCTGGCCACGCGCTATGCCGACCAGATGTCGCTGCTGACCGGCGCCTTGCCCGCCCAGTACGGCCTGCATACCGCAGGCATCGTCGACATCACCGTGAAATCCGGTACGACCAATCCTGGCGCCGAGGCCTCCATCACCGGCGGCTCGCGCGACTATTCGCAGCCCGCTTTCTCCTACGGCGGCCGCACCGGCGCGATCGACTATTTCGCGGCCGGCCAGTACATCCACAACGGTCTCGGCATCGAGAATCCGACCTCATCGTTCTCGCCGATCCACGACGACACCGACCAGTGGTACGGGCTCGCCAAGATCACCGGCATCGTCGACGACAACACGCGGCTCGCCTTGATCGTCGGCGGTGCGAGCTCCGCCTTCCAGATCCCCAACGTCCCCTTCCAGACGCCGAACTTCACCGTCAACGGCCAGTCCGAGTGGAACAGCGCGGTCCTAGATCAGCGCCAGTGGGAGAAGAGCTACTTCGCCATCGCCTCGCTGCAGAAGAGCTACCAGGACGTCAACTTCCAGCTCTCGGGCTTCGCCCGCTATTCCAGCCTGACCTACCAGCCCGACCAGTTCGGCGACCTGGCGTTCAACGGCATTGCGCCGTGGACCGGGCGAACGACCTTCGCCACCGGCGCGCAGGGCGACGGGTCCTGGAAGGTCGCCGACAAGCACACGGTGCGCGGCGGCTTCCTGGTGCAGCGCGAGCGCGCCACCGCCAACACCCAGGGCAATACCCTGCTGCAGGTCCTCAGCGATCCCACCGATCCGACCAGCGTTCTGGTTCCGTCCGACCAGCCCTTCGGCTTCACCGACAGCTCCGATATCACCGGCTGGACCTACAGCGTCTACCTGCAGGACGAATGGCGGCTCGTGCCCACCGTCACGGTGAATTTCGGTCTGCGTTTCGACGCCATCACTTCCCCCACCCAGGAGAACCAGTTCAGCCCGCGCATCAACGTCGTCTGGCAACCCGACGAGATGTTCACCTTCCGCGCCGGCTATTCCCGCTACTTCACGCCACCGCCGCTCATCCAGGTGAGCAGCAACTCGATCGCGGCCTTGGCCGGCACCGTCGCCGCACCCGAAGTGACGACCAACGATCCCGTAAGGGCGGAGCGGGCCGACTATTTCGATGTCGGCGTCACAGCGAAACCGCTGCGCGGCCTGACGCTTGGCCTCAGCGCCTACTACAAGATCGCCCAGAACCTGCTCGACGAGGGCCAGTTCGGCGCGCCGATCTCGCTGACTTCGTTCAACTACGCCAACGCCATCGTCAAAGGCGTCGAGTTCCAATCCGCCTACGACGAGGGTCCATGGTCGGTCTACTTTAACGGCGCCTTCGGCAACGGCATCGGAACCAACATCAACTCCGCGCAGTTCAATTTCGGCCAGGCCGAGCTCGCCTATATTGCAAACAACTACATCACCCTCGACCACAGCCAGGGCTGGACGATGTCGAGCGGCGCCGCCTACACCTTCAATCCCGACAAGGACTGGGCGACCCGCGTATCGACCGACATGCTGTACGGCAGCGGCCTGCGCACCACCGTCGTCACGCCCAACGACCTGTCGCTACCCGGCTACGCCGTCGTCAACGCCTCGCTGGTGCAGAAGATCCCCATCGGCCTGGGCAAGTCTACTCAGTTGCGTTTCGATGTGATCAACCTGTTCGACAACAGCTACCAGATCCGCAACGGCTCGGGCGTCGGCGTCGGCGCGCCCCAGTTCGGCCAGCGGCGCACCTTTCTGCTCGGCCTCACGCAAAAATTTTGATCTGCTCGGCCTCACGCAAAAATTTTGACCGCCGGCAAAACCGCAAGAGCCGCCACAGGGATGGCACAATGTTGTTATATTATATCTTTTCGTGAAGAGCTGCTTCGCGGAGGCGACGTGAGCGACCATTCGGCTTTTGCAGCCCTCACGACTCGTGGCGTCGTTCTGGGGCGCGACGGCCGGACGTTCGCTACGTTGCCCGACCTCAAGGTCGCGCGCGGTCGGTCCGTCGCCATCGTCGGCGCCTCCGGCTCGGGCAAGACCACGGCCCTGATGGCGCTTGCCGGCGTTCGCGCGCCCGCAGGCGGCGCAATATGCGTCGAAGACACCGCATTATGGGGATTGTCCGCCTCCGAACGCGATCGCTTCCGCGGCCGCCGGATCGGCCTCGTTTTCCAGTCCTTCCATCTCATCGACGCCGTGAGCGTCGCCGCCAATCTCACCCTCGCGGCGCGGTGCGCGGGCCTGCCGCCGGACAGCGAGCGCATGGATCACATTCTTGAAGCGCTCCAGATCACCGAGCTTCGCCGCAGGCGGGCGGACCGCATCAGT
>JABCYT010000291.1 GCA_013290035.1 Alphaproteobacteria bacterium | reverse complement strand
GGCCAGCACGCAGTCGGTCGCTTCGGCGCAAACGCGGTCGAGCGCCTTCTCGAGTCCGGCCGCGCCCTCGCCGGCGGGCCAGGTCGTGTCGATCGTCGCCGTCCGGAAGGCGCCGTCCAGCAGCTCCTCGATGGAGCGGATCTTCTCGAGCTCGGCGTTGGTCAGCACCGGCTGCGCCACTTCCAGCCGCTTGTGCGTGCCGGCCTGGCGGCCCAGCAGGTTGGGGCGCGGGCCGATCATCGACACCAGCGACATCACCAGCTCCTCGCGGATCGGATCGATCGGCGGGTTGGTGACCTGGGCAAAATTCTGCTTGAAATAATTATAGAGGAGCTTGGGCTTCTTGGAGAGCACGGCGATCGGCGTGTCGGTGCCCATCGAGCCGATCGGATCGTCGGGCTCCTTGCTCATCGGCTCGAGGAAGAACTGGATGTCCTCCTGGGTGTAGCCGAAGGCCTGCTGGCGATCGAGCAGGGTCGTCGGATCGTTGGACGGCGCCGGCACCGGCGCGTCGGGCAGGTCCGACATCTCGTCGAGCTTGTACTGCGTTTGCTTCAGCCACTCCTCGTAGGGCTCGGCTTCCGCCAAGGTGCGCTTCAATTCCTCGTCCTCGACGATGCGGCCCTGCTCGAGGTCGATCAGCAGCATCTTGCCCGGCTGCAGGCGCCACTTGCGCACGATCTTCTCGTCGGGGATCGGCAGCACGCCGGCCTCCGAGGCCATGACGACCTTGTCGTCGTCGGTCACCAGGAAGCGCGCCGGGCGCAATCCATTGCGATCGAGGGTGGCGCCGATCTGGCGGCCGTCGGTGAAGGCGATGCAGGCCGGACCGTCCCACGGCTCCATCAGGGCCGCGTGGTATTCGTAGAAGGCCTTGCGCTTGGCATCCATCAGCGGATTGCCGGCCCACGCCTCGGGGATCAGCATCATCATGGCGTGCGACAGCGAGTAGCCGCCGGCCACCAGCAGCTCGAGCGCGTTGTCGACACAGGCGGTGTCGGACTGGCCGTGCGGGATGATCGGCCACATCTTGTCGAGATCGGCGCCGATCAGGTCGGACTCCATGGTGCGCCGGCGGGCATACATCCAGTTGACGTTGCCGCGCACCGTGTTGATCTCGCCGTTGTGGGCGATGAAGCGGTAGGGATGCGCCAGCCGCCACGACGGGAAGGTATTGGTCGAGAAGCGCTGATGCACCAGGCAGAGCGCCGATTCGGTCAGCGGATTGCGCAGATCCTCGTAGAAGCTCTCGACCTGCGGGGCCAGCAGCAGGCCCTTGTAGACCACGGTGCGCGAGGAGAAGGACGGCATGTAGAGCTGCGCCAGGCCGGGTAGCTTGTGCTTCTTCTCGAGGTCGACCAGAGGGTTCTGGGTCTGCTTGCGGATGGTGAGGATCTTGCGCTCGAAGGCGTCCTGATCGGCGAGCTTCGAGCTGCGGCCGACGATCGCCATGCGGATCACCGGCATGCGCTCGATCACCGCCTTGCCCAGCCCCGTTAGGTCGGTCGGCACGTCGCGCCAGCCCAAAAGCTTCTGGCCCTCGACCTTGACGAAGTGCTCCAGGCGCTTGACCGCGAACTTCCGCGCCGCCTCGTCCTGCGGCAGGAAGCACATGGCGACGGCGTAGTGACCGGGCGCCGGCAGGTCGACCGCCGCCTTGCGCGCCCAGTCGCGCAACAGGGCGTCGGGGATCTGAATCATGCACCCTGCGCCGTCGCCCACCAGCGGGTCGGCGCCGACAGCGCCCCGGTGGTCGAGATTGATCAGGATGTTCAGGCCCTGGCGTACGATGGCATGCGACTTCCGGCCCTTGATGTCAGCCACGAAGCCGACGCCGCAGGAGTCGTGCTCGTTGCGCGGGTCGTAAAGCCCCTGTTTCTGCGGCAAATCCATCAAACTCTGTCCTGCTGCCCGGCGGGCGCAGCATCCCCCCAGGATGCCGTTGTTCCGGGCATTATTAGCCCGGCAGCCCAGCCAGGCGAAAGCAATTGTTGCGACGCGAAAGCCCCTGTAGTTTGGCGGCATCTACCTCGGGGGAGTTCGTAGAGAGATGTCGTTCCCGTCGATTCGCCATCTGGCGGTTTGCGTCGCCCTGTCGCTGGCTGCATGCCTCGGCGCCTGTGCGGAGGGTGGGACCAAGCCGGCCTGGGGGCCGGGTGTCGCCGCGGCCTGGACCGGGCCGGGCTGGTACCTGGAGAAGCCCTACCTCATCGTGCTGGGCGGGCCCAAATACTTCGGCGGACCCTACTCCTACGACGACTGCGAGGAGCAGCGCATCCGGCTGCCGCAGGAAACGGCCACCCAGATGCTCTGCATCCGGGAGAACCGGAAGCCCGAAGTCTACGGCGCCTACTGATCCCGTCAGCCGATCGCCATCAGGCTGGCGTTGCCGCCGGCCGCCGCCGTGTTGACGCTGAGCGAGACCTCGTCGAACAGGAAATCGCGCGGATAGGGTTCGAGGTGAACCGGCACGATGCGGCCTGGCCGTTCGGCGAGGCGGCGGTTGAGCGCGATGAGCTCTTCCCCGTGGCCGGCGAACAGCACCGCCGCGATGTCCTTGTCCGACTCGTCGGCGGCGACCCGATTGCCGGTGGCGCGCACCAGATCGTGCTGCACCTTCAGGCGCTGTGGATCGCTGGCGATGCACAGCACGGCACCCTTGGGACGAAGCGCATAGAGATTGCGCTCGCCGACCGGACCGGCCAGCTCGCCTGACGGCGCCGCGAATGGCGGCCGCTGCGACAACAGGCGCTGGACGTAGAGCGGGCCACCGGCCTTGGGGCCCGTGCCCGACAGACCGTGGCCGCCGAACGGCTGCACGCCCACCACGGCGCCGATCATGTTGCGGTTGACGTACTGGTTGCCGGCGTTGCTCGCCGCCGCCGCCCGATCGATGGTCTCGTCGATGCGGCTGTGCACGCCGAAAGTCAGCCCGAAGCCGGTGTCGTTCACCAACCGCACCACCGCCTCCATGTCCTCGCGGCGGTAACGCAGCACGTGCAGGACCGGCCCGAACACTTCGCCGGGCAGGTCCGATACCGCATCGATCTCGATGATGGTGGGCGGCACGAAGGTACCCCGCCGCGTCTCCTCGGGCAGCGCCGCCTGACGGACCGCGTGGCCCGCCGCCCGCATGCGGTCGATGTGGTCGAGCAGGCGCTGCTGCGCTTCCTCGGTGATCACCGGGCCGACGTCGACCGGCAGACGATCTGGATTGCCGACGCCGAGCTCGGCCATCGCGCCTTCCAGCATGGGCAGCACGCGATCGGCGATATCGTCCTGCAGGCAGAGCACGCGCAGCGCCGAGCAGCGCTGGCCGGCCGAATCGAACGCCGACGTCAGCGCATCGAGCACGAGCTGCTCGGGCAGCGCGGAGGAATCGGCCACGAGCGCGTTCTGGCCGCCGGTCTCGGCGATCAGGGTCGGCGGTCTGCCGTCGGCACAGAGGCGTTGGGCGAGCTGCTTGTTGATCGAGCGCGCCACCTCGGTCGAGCCGGTGAACACCACGCCGGCGAGCGCTGGATTGCCGACCAGCTGCCCGCCGACCGTGCCGTCGCCCGGCAGGAGCTGCAGCGCCTCGCGCGGCACGCCGGCCTCGTGCAGGATTGCCACGGCTTGGGCGGCGATCAGCGGCGTTTCCTCCGCCGGCTTGGCAATCACCGCATTGCCGGCCGCCAGCGCACCCGCGATCTGGCCGGTGAAGATCGACAGCGGGAAGTTCCATGGGCTGATGCAAGCAACGAGACCCAGCGGTCGGTGCGTATCGTTGGAAAAACCATCGATGCAGCCCGAGTAGTAGCGCAGGAAATCGACCGCCTCCCTCACCTCGCCGACGGCGTTGCCGAACGTCTTGCCGGCTTCGCGCACGATCGGCCCCAGCAGCGGCTTCAACCGCGCCTCCATCAGGTCGGCGGCCCGGCGCAGGGTCGCCGCGCGCACCGCCGGCGGCTCCTGCCATGGCCTGGCGAGCGCACAAGCGGCGTCGACCAGCTCCGGCGTCGCCTCGATGACCGTGCCGACAAGGTCGCGCCGGTCGGCGGGGTTCGTCACATCGCGGGCGATGCCCGTGCCGGGTCCATCGGCCAGCAAAGGCACGGCTGCCAGCTTCCCATCCGCCTGCAAGGTGACGGCCAGCGCCGCCAGCACCTGCTCGTTGGCGAGATCGAGCCCCCTCGAATTCTGTCGGACGGCGCCGAACAGGTCGGGCGGCAGGGCGATGCGCGGGTGCGGCGCGCCGACCGGTTCCAGGGCGCGAGCGCGCACGACGGGATCGGCCAAGAGCATGTCGAGCGTGAAGTCAGGATTGGCGATCTGGTTGACGAACGAGGTGTTGGCGCCGTTCTCCAGCAGCCGGCGCACAAGGTAGGCCAGCAAAGTCTCGTGGGTACCGACCGGGGCGTAGATGCGGCAGGGCCGGTTGAGGTTTGCCGGCCCGACGACCTCATCGTAGAGCGGCTCGCCCATGCCGTGCAGGCACTGGAACTCGTACTGGCCGGCATAGAAATTCTCGCCGGCCATGGCGTGGATGGCGGCGAGCGTCAGGGCGTTGTGGGTGGCGAACTGCGGGAACGCCGCGTCGGGCGCGGCCAAAAGCTTGCGCGCGCAGGCAAGGTAGGAGACGTCGGTATGGATCCGCCGCGTGAAGACCGGGAAGTCTGAAAGTCCGTCGAGCTGGGCACGCTTGATCTCGCTGTCCCAGTAGGCGCCCTTGACCAGTCGCACCATCAATCGCCGCTGGCTGCGGCGGCCGAGGTCGATCAGCCAGTCGATCGTGAAGACGGCGCGCTTTTGATAGGCCTGAACGACGAAGCCGATGCCGTTCCAACCCAAGAGCTCTGAATCGAAGCAGAGCCGCTCCAGCAGGTCGAGCGAGATCTCCAGCCGGTCGGCCTCCTCGGCATCGATGTTGAGGCCGATATCGTGGTGCCGTGCCAGCACGGCCAGTTCCTTCAGCCGCGGATAGAGTTCGGCCTGCACGCGCTCCCTCTGAGCGCGGCTGTAGCGCGGATGCAGCGCGGAGAGCTTGATCGAGATGCCGGGCCCTTCATAGATGCCGCGGCGCCGGGCAGCACGGCCGATGGCATGGACCGCCCCTCGATAGGCCTGCATGTAGTGATAAGCCTGCGCCGCCGTGACAGCCGCCTCGCCCAGCATGTCATAGGAATGGCGAAAGCCCTTGTCCTCCAGGGCGCGGCCGTTCGACAGCGCCTCGTCGATGGTCTGGCCGGCGACGAACTGCTCGCCCATCAGGCGCATGGCGAGGTTGACACCGGTGCGGATCAGCGGCTCGCCGCCGCGCGCGATCAGGCGCGTCAGAGCTGCCGACAGGTTGCGCTCGCTGGTGGTCGCGGTCAGCCGTCCGGTCAGCAGCAGGCCCCAGGTTGCGGCGTTCACGAACAGCGACGGGCTGTGGCCGAGATGGGCGCGCCAGTCACCGCCGCCGATCTTG
>JABCYT010000290.1 GCA_013290035.1 Alphaproteobacteria bacterium | reverse complement strand
GTGAAGATCGCCGTCAGGGCCGTGCTGCGGCCCGCTATTGCCGCACGCGACGCGCCGAAATCGATCAAGGTCGGGTTGCCCGCGTCATCGAGCAGGATGTTGGCCGGCTTGATGTCGCGATGCAGGAAGCCCGCGTTGTGGACCCGCTCCAGCCCGTCGAGCAGCGGCCACAGGATGCGATCGATCTCGGCCGGCTTTAGCGGCCCATTCCGTTTCAGCCGGCTTTCCAAGGTCTCGCCCGCCAGCAGCTGCATGACGATATAGGCCGTGCCGTTGGCCTCGAGAAAGTCGAACACCCGCACGATGGCGGGTGCGTCCTGCAGGCTGGCAAGGGTGCGGCCTTCGGCCACGAAGCGCTCGCGACCCCAGGTGAAATCCTCGGCGGCACCGGTTGAGCGCGGCAGCACGGTCGTGCCGTCCTGGCGCACGGCAAGCGCCAGCGGCAGGTATTCCTTGATCGCGACCTCGCGGCCGAGCTGGCTGTCGCGCGCCCGGTACGTGATGCCGAAGCCGCCCTGCCCGAGGACGGAGACGACCTCATAGCGCCCGATCGTCCGTCCCGCCGACAGCGCGACGAAATCGACCGGCGAAGGGACACCCTGGGATTGGCTACTCGCGTCGCTCATACACCCTCGCCCCGGCGAGAGGCTGCCACGCGCGCTTTTGCAGGGCAATGGCCGACAAGGTCAAGAACCTTGCCGGCCGCCCGTGTGGATCAGACCGAAACCGGCTTCAGATCGGATGAACCGGAAGCCTTGCAGAAGGTCGTCGTCTCGGTCGTCGTCTGGCCGTTCTTGGTCGCCGTGAGCTCGATCGGCCGGCAGGTGCTGCCGTCGGCGCGGGTGGTCGGCGGTGCGACCGGTCTGGCGGCGACCACCGTGGCCGGTGTCGAAGAGGCAGTCGTCGGCTCGACGGTATAGGTCGTCGGCACATTGGTGTCGGCCACGAAGGCGCTTTGCGTCGCCTGCGCCAGGCGCGCGCGCTCCTGCTGGTCGAGCGCTCGACCGACGAGATTGCCGGCCAGCGCGCCGACCAGGGCGCCGCCTATGATGCCACCCGCCGATCCGAAGGCCAGGCCGCCCACCGCGCCGCCGACGGCCGCGCCCATGAAGGTGCCCATCGCCTGGTTGGAAGGCCCGCCGCTGTCGCTGGTGGTGCAGGCGGTGACCAGGCCGAGAGCCGCCACCACGCCGACCACTTGCATCGCAATCTTCCGGCCCACGGTGCGCAGGGTCGTCGTTTCGGCAATCAGTGCAGTCATTTGGTGCATCTCCGTTTGTATTCAGGAACGGTAACTCTACCCCATAGCGACTGTTTGCGGCCACGGGCATCGTCCTCCGCATCCGCGTAGGATCGGGGGGCGTCGCAGGACGCCAGCACCAGGCCGTTGCGCACCAGGGCGAGTGCCAGGTCGGTCCGGTCGGAATCCGGAATGTCGGCCAGCGGCTCCTTGGCGTTCAGCGGCGTGATCAGGCAGCGATAAAGCGGCGTGCCGTCGGTCAGGCGGTCGGTCTGCCGGCAGTGAAGGTTGCGCGGCTGGGCGGCGAGGGCGTCGACAGCGAGCTTGTGCAGCGCCGGGTCATTCACGATATCCACACCCTGCAGGCGGATCTCGTCCGGCCGATCCTTCAGCGCGATCATCATCAGCGTCTTGCCGAAATGGTCGAAGTTGCCGGCCACGAACTCGACGGCCTTGCGCGCTTCGTCCACTGCCTTGCGGCGGGCCTCGGCCTCCTCCTCGGCCTTGCGCTTGGCTTCCTCGTCAGCGCGTTGTTGCGCCGTTATCTCGGCCTCGATCTTGCGGCGCGTCTCGTCTTCGAGCTGCTTCTTGGCGGCCGCCTCGGCCTCCTGCTGCTGCTTGAGCGCGGCGGCGGCCTGCTCGGCCTTCTGGCGCTGCTCGCTCTCGGCGCGCAGTTTCGCCGCCTCCTCCTCGGCCTTGCGCCCCCTGGCTTCGGCTTCATCCGCCGCGGCGCGCGCCTTGACCATCTCGGGATCCGGCCCGCGCGAGGCGATAGCGTAGTAGCCGCCGCCGCCCAGCAGAGCGAGCAGCACGACGGCGATGCCGATCCACAGCCCGGTGCGGCCGCTTCCTGCGGCGGCCGGCGGCGGCAGGGTCGAGACGTGTCGCCCGATGGACCGCACCTCGGAGGGCTTGGCCATGACGACCGTGGAGTCCGCCTCGGGCGCGGCCGACATGCCGAGGATCGGCCGCCAGCCGGCGATCGATTGCGGCCGGTCGCGGGCGGCCACGGCGAGGCCGGCGTCGACGCCCGCCAACACGCCGCCGGCGAAGCCCGCCGGATTGAGCTGGGCGAGCGGCTGGTAGGCATCGTCGAGCATGCGGTCGAAGGCGCTGGGCGGCGTCTGGCCGGCGATGGCGTGATAGAGCGTGGCGGAGAGACCGTAGATATCGGTCCACGGACCCTGCTTGGCCGAGGTCATCTGCTCCGCCGCGGCGTACCCCGGCGTGAAGATGGCGGTGAGCGCCACGCTGCGGCCCGCCATCGCCGCCCGCGAGGCGCCGAAATCGATCAGCGTCGGGTTGCCCGCGTCATCGAGCAGGATGTTGGCCGGCTTGATGTCGCGATGCAGGAAGCCCGCGTTGTGGACCTGTTCCAGCCCGTCGAGCAGCGGCCACAGGATGCGATCGACGTCTTCCGGCCCGAGCTTGCCGAGGCGTGTTATGCGCGTCTCGAGCGTCTCGCCGTGCAACAGCTCCATGACGATGTAGGCGGTGCCGTTGGTCTCGAGGAAATCGAAGACCTGCACGATCGCCGGCACGCGGTGCAGGCTCGCCAGCGTACGGCCTTCGGTGACGAAACGTTCGCGCCCCCAACCGAAATCTTCGGCCATCTTGGTGGTGCGCGGCAGCACCGTGGTGCCGCCCTGGCGAATCGCCAGCGCCGTCGGCAAATATTCCTTGATCGCCACCTCGCGGCCGAGCTGGATGTCGCGCGCGCGGTAGGTGATGCCGAAGCCGCCCTGGCCCAGCACCGACACGATCTCGTAGCGGCCGATCAGCTGGCCCGGCTGAAGCGCGACATAATCGACATCCGGTATCGCGCCGGCAGGCGCCGCGCCTGACGGCGACGTCCCGGGGGGCTGGATCGTGGGGTCGGACATGGCCGTTCGCGTCCTAGAGCTGGCGTATCAGCAAGTCGACGTCGCCCAGCCGCAGCTTGTTGCCGGCATGCAGCACCACCGGTTCGCCGGCGCGCAGGGCCTTGCCGCCGACGGCCGTGCCGTTGGTCGAGCCGAGATCCTCGACCTGCAGCGCCTCGCCGGCGAGGCTGAGGCGGGCGTGGCGGCGCGAAACGGTGGCGTGCGCCACGACCAGGTCGCACTGGTCGGCGGCGCGGCCGATCACCATGCCCTGCGAGCGGCCCATCAGCTTCTCGAGGGTGACCTCGAAGGCGTGCTTGTTGCTGGCCGAGTCGGTGCCTTCGAAACGCAGCGTAATCTGCGGCACCATCCGCGTCGTCGTGCCGACGGTGACGGCCGCCTTGGCCGGCCGCACATGGAAGACCTGGACGGCGCGGCTCACATTCTTGACCTGATGCTCGCCGCCGTCGACGAAGGCGTATTCGACGCGCAGCTCGACGAGATCGCGCACGGCGCGCGACACCGCGATGCCGCCGGGTTCGGCCAGCGCCTGGATGCGGGCGGCGAGATTGACGCCGTCGCCGAAGATGTTCTGGTCCTCCTCGTCGACGATGACTTCGCCCAGGTGGACGCCGACGCGGAACAACATGCGCTGCTCGACCGAGAGCGCTTCGTTGAAGCGCGCCATGCGCTCCTGGATGTCGATGGCAGCCCCCACCGCGGTCACGGCGGAACCGAACTCGGCCAGCATGGCATCGCCCGCCGTGCCGACCAGCCGGCCGTTGCCGGCGTCGATCGCCGGACGCCACACTTCGATCTGGGCCGACTTCAAGTGCCTGAACGTGCGCGTCTCGGCGCCCTCCATCATCCGGGTAAAGCCGGCCAGGTCGGCGTGGACGATCGCGGCGAGGCGGCGCTGCATGATGGCTTCGGTTTAGCGGCCTTTGAAGGCCGGTGCCCGGCGCTCGCGCAGGGCGCTCAGGCCCTCGCGCAGGTCTTCCGAGGTCTGGCACTCACGGATGCCCTCGCGGATCCTCGGGATGTCGGGCTCGGCCTGGGCGAACTGCTCGATGGCGCGCTTCATGTTCGACATGGAAAGCGGCGCCAGGCCCGCGAGCTTGGCCGAGGTCTCCTCGACCTTGGCCTTGAACTCCGAGCGCTCGACCAGCCAGTCGAGATAGCCGACGCGCAGCAGATCCTCGTCGGTGAAGTCCTCCGACAACAGGAACGCACGCTTGGCGAAGCTCGGGCTGACTTTCTGCGTGTAGCGGCGCAGGCCGCTCGGATAGTAGTGCAGGCCGAAGCGCGCCGCCGGCATGAAGAAGCGCATGCCCTTGACGCCGAGCCGGAAGTCGCAGGCCAGCGCCATGTCCGTGGCGCCGCCATAGACACCGCCGTTCAGAGCGCAGAGGGTCGGCATGTGCATCGCCTCGAGGCGATCCATGACCTTCTCGAAGCTGTTCTCGCCGTCGGCAGGCCGGGCCGCCTGGCCTGAGGGGATCGAGCCCAGATCGTAGCCCGAGCAGAAGGTCTTCTCGCCCGCGCCGGTGATCACCGTCACCCGCACGTCGGGGGTGGCGTCGGCCTTCTCGATCGCCTGCCGCAGCAGGCCGAGGCCGGCCGGATCGAGCCTGTTGTGCTTGGCCGGATCGTTGAGCGTGATGGTGGCCCGGGGGCCCTCGATGGAAAGCAGAACGGTGTCGGTCATGTTGCCCTGAAAATACCTGAGCCGGTCGCCAAAAGCGACTGAGCGCGGCATATTCCAGGCTGGAGGAAACCTATGACTTATACCGCCCCGCTGGCCGATATGCGCTTCGCGCTGCGCGAATTGGCCGGTCTGCAGCAGGTTGCCGCCCTGCCGGGCTACGAGCATGCGACCGACGATACGGTCGACGCGGTGCTCGAGGAAGCCGCCAAGCTCGCCGGCAACGGCCTGGCGCCGCTCAACCGCGAGGGCGACAAGGTCGGCGCCAAGCTGGAGAACGGCGTGGTCCGCACCGCGCCGGGCTTTGCCGCCATCTACAAGGAGTTCGTCGCCGGCGGCTGGAATTCGCTGCCGTTCGACCCCGAATTCGGCGGTCAGGGCATGCCGTGGCTGCTTGCGGCAACGGTGCAGGAAATGTGGCAGGCGGCCAACATGGGCTTCGGGCTGGTGCTGCTGCTGAACCAGGGGGCGATCGATGCCATCCATCACCATGGCTCGGCCGAGCAGAAGGCCGCTTACCTGCCCAAGATGATCGCCGGTGAATGGACCGGCACCATGAACCTCACCGAGCCGCAGGCGGGCTCGGATCTCGGCCAGCTCAAGAGCCGCGCGCTCAAAAATGGCGACCATTACCTGGTCACCGGCCAGAAG
>JABCYT010000289.1 GCA_013290035.1 Alphaproteobacteria bacterium | reverse complement strand
ATGACACGCTGTTCTTCAACGCCGGCCGGCTCGACCGCTCGATGGAGCTCGACACGAAGGATTGGCTGGCCGTCGCCAGGCCGAAGATCGCCAGGATCGCAGCGAAAATCTGACGCGAAGCCTTCGGGCGCGGGCGCACGCCTTGGGAAAGGCCGAATGCCGATCTATATTACGCCCAGGCCAACCTGCATCGGTGATTCCGTCATGGACAACAGCTCAGCGCCCCTTCGGCCGCGCCTCGTCGGTTGGGGTCGCCAACTGAAGCCGATGATGCTGGCCCTTGGTTTCGTCCTGATCGTGCGAACCGTGGTCGCCGAACCCTACCGGGTGCCGTCGCCGTCGATGGTCCCGACGCTGCTCGTCGGCGATGAGCTGATCGGCAGCAAGTTCGCCTACGGCTACGGCAAATATTCTTCACCGATCGGCCTGATGCCGGATTTCTCCGGCCGCCTGTTCGGCGAAGCACCGGAGCGCGGCGACGTCATCGTCTTCCGCCTGCCCCGCGATCCATCGACGACCTACGTGAAGCGGCTGATCGGCCTGCCCGGCGATCGCATCCAGATGCAGGGCGGGCGGCTTTACATCAACGGCGCCATCGTTCCGCGCCGCGCCATCGGCACGTTTGCCGACGGCAGCGGTGTCCCGCCGCTTCTCTATGTCGAGACGCTGCCGAACGGGCGCGAGCACGAAATCGTGGAGATTTCCGATGCCGAGGAGCACGACGACACGCCGGCGTTCGTGGTGCCGCCCAGGCATTACTTCATGATGGGCGACAACCGGGACAATTCCCTGGACAGCCGCATTGCCGCCGCCGACGGGGGCGTCGGCTTCGTCCCGGAGGACAATCTGGTCGCCCGCGCCGATCGGATCCTGCTGTCGCGCGATCCGGCCGTCGAGTGGTTCGACGTGGCGCAATGGCCGCACGCCTTCCGGCTCGCCCGGTTGTTCGGCCGCATCGACTAGCCCCCGACCCAGAGGCATGGCGGACCCCTGGCGTTTCGGCCCCGTGAGCGAGGCCGATTTCGAGCCGCTGCTGGCGCTGCGCATCGAGGTCATGCGTGAGCACCTCGAGCGCGTGTTTCGCTACAAGCCCGAACGCGCGCGGCGGATCTTCCGCGAGCATTTCGACGAGCCCGGCCTGCGGCTGATCCTGGTCGACGGCGAAAGAGCCGGCTGCGTCGGCTTCCGCAGCGGCGACGGCGAGATCAAGATCGATTCGTTCTATCTCGGCCAACGTTTCCAGAACCGCGGTCTTGGAGCAGTCATTTTGAAGGCGCTGCTGGCGGAAGCCGACGCCCTGCGCCTTCCGGTGCGACTCGAAGTGCTGCGCGGCAGTCCGGCGGGCCGCTTCTATGAACGGCACGGCTTCGTGAAGCTGGGCGAAGACGAGGTCGAGGCCGAGTACGAACGGGCGGTGAGCTGACGCCCATCTACGCTGGGGGTGCGCCGCTCCAGCGATGATTAGTCCCGCCTCAGCATGAACACCGCCTGCTCGCCCAAGAGATTGGCGAGCAGCGGCGGCAGGTTGATCGGCCTGCTGGCGCGGTCGAGCACGATGGCGCGCTCGATGCGCACGCCCATGTCGCGGCACAGCGCGCGGAAGTCGTCGATGCTGCAGAGGTGGATGTTGGGCGTGTCGTACCACTTGAAGGGCAGCGACGGCGTCTCGGGCATGCGGCCGCCGAACACCAGGCGCAGGCGGACCTGCCAGTGCGCGAAGTTGGGGAACGACACGATGGCCCGCTTGCCGACCCGCAGCATCTGGCGCAGCACCTCGCGCGGCTCGCGCGTGGCCTGCAGGGTCTGGCTCAGGATCACGTAGTCGAAGGCATCGTCGGGATAGTCGCGCAGGTCGGCGTCGGCGTCGCCCTGGATCACCGACAGGCCGTTGGCCACGCAGGCGTTGACACCGGCCTGGCTCAGTTCCATGCCGCGCGCGTCGACCCGCTTGAAGTCCACCAGATAGGCCAGCAGCGAGCCGTCGCCACAGCCGACATCGAGCGCGCGCGTGGCCGGGCTGACCATGTCGGCGATGAGCTGCAGATCGACGCGAATGGCGGCGTTCACGGCACGTCCTTCAGCCCGCGCACGGTGCCTGCGCCCTTGAGGAAGCCGGCCAGGGTGCGGAACATCTCGGGCTCTTCCAGCAGGAAGGCGTCGTGGCCCTTGTCGCTCTCGACTTCGACGAAGGAGACGTTGGCGGCCGCCGCATTCAGCGCATGGACGATCTCGCGGCTCTCGCGCGTCGGGAACAGCCAGTCGCTGGTGAAGGACATCAGGCAGTAGCGCGTCGGCGTGCCGCGGAAGGCGTTGGCCAGCACGCCGCCATGGGCGCCGGCGAGGTCGAAATAGTCCATCGCCCGCGTGATGTAGAGGTAGCTGTTGGCGTCGAAGCGGTCGACGAAGCTCGATCCCTGGTAGCGCAGGTAGCTCTCGACCTGGAAGTCGGCGTCGAAACCGAAACCCAGCGCATTGCGGTCCTGCAGGGCGCGCCCGAACTTGCGCTGCAGCGCCTGCTCCGAAAGATAGGTGATGTGCGCGGTCATGCGCGCGACCGCGAGGCCGCGCGCCGGCGCCGTCTGGTGCAGGCGGTAGTCGCCGCCCCGCCAGTCGGGATCGGCCATGATGGCCTGCCGTCCGACCTCGTGGAACGCGATGTTCTGCGCCGAATGGCGGGCCGCGCAGGCGATCGGCACGGCGGAGAATACGCGGGCAGGATAGCTCGCCGCCCATTCCAGCACCTGCATGCCGCCCAACGAGCCGCCGATGACGCAGAACAGGTCGGGGATGCCGAGATGGTCGAGCAGGGCCGCCTGGGCACGCACCATGTCGCCCACGGTCACCACCGGAAAGCGCAGGTTCCACGGCGCGCCGCTGGCCGGCTCGCGGGCGAGCGGGCCGGTTGTGCCCATGCAGCCGCCCAGCACGTTGACGCAGATGACGAAGTAGTGCGCCGGATCGATCACCTTGCCGGGTCCGACGAGGCTCTCCCACCAGCCTTCCTTGCCGGTCACCGGGTGCTGTTCGGCGACGAACTGATCGAGGGTGAGCGCATGGCAGATCAGGACGGCATTGGACTTGTCGGCATTGAGCGTGCCGTAAGTCTGGTAGGCCACCCGGTAGGGGCCGAGATCAACGCCGCAGTCGAGCCGAAGCGGGCGCTCGGTGCCCAGAACCGCGTGGCGGCATTGGGCGAGCGCCTTCCGTTCGGCCTCGGTCAGGTCGTCCAGCTCCACGGCCACTGCCCACTCCAAAAGCGCGGCACTCGCGCAACGAAAAAGCCCCCGACCGTGAAGGTCGGGGGCTTTTCTCAAGCTCTCCGACCTTTTAGCGAGGATTAACGTGGCCGCAAGCCGGTCGGCTCAAATTCCACGGGGGTTTCTATAAGGGCCTCGCCGGCGCCGCGCAAGCGTTTCAAGGCTTGTTTGCCTTTACGCGGAGGGACGGAACGTAGTATCGCCGCTGCCTCACAGGATCACCGGCCTCATGGATTCTCCCAATCTCGACAGCCTGCGGCAGGAAATCGACGCCATCGATAACGAGCTGCATGCCCTGGTCCGGCGCCGGGCCGACCTTGTGGACCGGATTTCCGCGGCCAAGCCGCCCGGCGGACTGGCGCTGCGGCCGGGTCGCGAGGCCCGGGTCATGCGCCAGCGGCTGGCAACCCATCAGGGACCGTTCCCGGTAACCGCCATCTACCGCATGTGGCGGGAGATGATGTGCGCCTTCACGCTGATGCAGACGCCGGACCTCAAGATCGCCATCTGCCGGCCCTCCGACCAGCCCGGATACTGGGATCTCGCGCGCGACCATTTCGGCTGCCAGATCCCGTTCGTCGCCAACGACACGCCGGCCCAGGTGCTGGCGGCGGTGCGCGCCAACCCGTCGACCATCGGCGTCGTGCCGACGCCCATCGAATCCGACGCGACGCCGTGGTGGCCGCTGCTCGCGGGCAGCGACGCGACCTTGCCCAACGTGGTGGCCCGACTGCCCTTCCTGGACATGCCCAACGCGCGGGCCCGCGGCATATCGGCCTTCGTGCTGGCGCGCATGGAGCCCGAGGATTCGGGCGACGATCGCACCCTGATCTCGGTCGAGGCCGCCACGGGGCTCAGCCGCAACCGCATCGCCGGCGCACTGGCCAAGGTCGGCCTGCCCGCCTTCACGTCGGCGCTGGACCAGGTCGCAGGCGGCGTGCATCACTACCTCGTCGAGCTTCCGGGCGTGTTGGCCGACGCCGACGAGCGCTTGCGCGAGCTCGGGACCGCCTTGGGACTGACGAGCGGCCGAGTCGCGGCGATCGGCGCCTATGCCGTTCCGGCCATCCCTCGGACCTAGGGGCACGGCCTTGATCAACTCTTACGGGAGACTGCCATGAGCGCCCTCGCCCCGCGGCCGGGTATCATGAAGATCGCGCCTTACGTGCCGGGCAGGGATTCGGTCGAGGGCAAGGAGACGATCGCCAAGCTGTCGTCCAATGAGGGCGCGCTGGGACCGAGCCCCAAGGCGATGGCGGCCTATGCCAAGGCGGCGACCGAACTGCATCGCTATCCCGATGGCGGCACGGAGAAGCTTTGCGCAGCGATCGGCCGGCGCTACGGCCTCGACGCCCGGCGCATCGTCTGCGGCGCGGGCTCTGACGAGCTGCTGAACCTTCTGGTACGCGCCTACTGCGGCCCGGGCGACGAGCTGCTCTACAGCCAGTTCGGCTTCCTGATGTATCCCATCAACGCGCTGGGCGCCGGCGCCACGCCGATCGCCGCGCCGGAGAAGGATTACCGCGCCGACGTCGATGCGCTGCTGGCGAAGGTCACCGACAAGACCCGCGTCGTCTGCCTCGCCAATCCCAACAACCCGACCGGCAGCTATGTGACGAAGGACGACGTGCGCCGCCTGCATGCCGGCCTGCCGAAGAACGTCCTGCTGGTGATCGACGCGGCCTATGCCGAGTATGTGAGCCGCAACGACTACGAGTCGGGCGTCGAGTTGGTCGATCAGGCCGAAAACGTCGTGATGACCCGCACTTTCTCCAAGATCTACGGCCTGGGCGGTCTCCGGTTGGGCTGGATGTACGGCCCGGCCGGCATCGTCGACGTCATGAGCCGGCTGCGCCAGCCCTTCAACGTCAACCTGGCGGCGCAGATCGCCGGCATCGCCGCGCTCGAGGACATCGCCCACACCGACGCCAGCCGCACCAACAACGATATCTGGCTGCCCTGGCTCAGCGCCGAGCTCGCCAAGCTCGGCCTCAAGCCTTTGCCCAGCGTCGGCAACTTCCTCCTGGTCGGCTTCGACTCGAAGGAGCGCGCGGCCGCCGCCAACGACTGGATGATGAATGACGGGCTGATCCCGCGCCTGGTCGCGAGCTATGGCCTGCCCGAGCATCTGCGCATCACCATCGGCACCGAGGCCGAGGTGAAGGCCGTGCGTGATTCACTCGCCCGCTTCGTCGCCGCGAAATGAGCAAGC
>JABCYT010000288.1 GCA_013290035.1 Alphaproteobacteria bacterium | reverse complement strand
CTCCCGCGGCGCTGACGCTGGCCGATGCCGAGGGCCTCGGCGCCCACGGCCGGTCGGTTTCCATCCGGCTGAACCGCCGCTCCTGAGCCTCGCCATGCCGAAGGCTCGTCGCATCGCCGACATCGTACTGGACGAGGAATCGGTCGCGCGCCGTTCGCCCGAGGTCGAGCACGAGCGCGCGGTGGCGCTGTTCGACCTTCTGGAGGACAACGACTTCGCCCTGGTCGGCGGCGCGCCCGGCCCCTATCGCCTCAGGATCGGCATCTTCGAGCAACGCCTGGTCTTCGATGTGCGCGATTCGCACGACCACAAGCTGCGCGACATCGTGCTGTCGCTGACGCCGTTCCGCAAGGTGGTGAAGGACTACTTCCTGGTCTGCGAGAGCTACTACACGGCCATCAAGAAGCTCGGACCCTCGCAGATCGAGGCGCTCGACATGGGCCGGCGCGGCCTGCACAACGAAGGATCCGAGCTGCTGCGCGAGCGGCTTGCCGGCAAGATCGAGGTCGATCTCGACACGGCTCGCCGGCTGTTCACACTGATCTGCGCCCTTCACATCACATCGTGATGGGCCGCAGGCGATGAATGGCATTCCCGCCAGCCTGCTGTTCGCCTGCAGCGAGAATTCCGTCCGCTCGCCGATGGCCGAAGCGCTGGCCAAGCGTCTCTATGGCCAGGCGTCCTACATCGATTCGGTGGGCGTGCGGGCCAGTGCGGTCGACGGCCTGGCCGCCGCCGCGCTCGACGAACTCGGCATCGACGTCCACCGCCACCACGCCAAGACCTTCGACGATGTCGACCCCAGTTCGTTCGACCTCATCGTCACCTTGTCGCCGGAGGCCCATCACCAGGCGCTGGAATTCACCCGCGGCACGGCGGCCGAGGTGGAATACTGGCCGGTGATGGACCCCAGCGTCGTCGAGGGGTCGCGCGACATGCGGCTCAGTGCCTACCGCAGCACGCGCGACCAGATCCTCGCGCGCCTGAAGGCGCGCTTCGGCGCGCCTTCAGGGCCGTCAGTTTAAGCTTTGTCCGTTCTGGCGCATCTCGCTGATGTGGCCGGAGCGGTCAACCGCCACCAGCACGTCGGCCGGGCCCTTGTAGGCGCGGCCGTGCCAGGTTCCGTCGCTGTCGCGCTCCAGGCTGTTGACGCCCGAGTAGCCGGCGCCGCGGATCTGCTCCTTGACGAAGGCTTCCTCGGCCGAGGGGGTCCACGTCGAAACGGTTCCCTTGGGATCGTGCGCAACCTGCGGCACGGCCGAGTAGTTCATGGTGCCGGTCGAAACGCCGTTCCCCGCCAAGGGAACAGATTGTGCCTGCACGGATGACGCGGCGACTGTCGAGACGCCGAGCAGAGCGAGAGCGATAAGAGTGCGATGCATCTGGTTACTCCTTACAAATGATGCACGCCCAATAGTTGCCCCGATTGTGATTGAATTGCGCCGGCTCGGCGCATGGCGGCGCATGCCAGATCGCGCGCCGCGCTTCACTGAATCTGCGTTTCGTGAATCGCTTCGTCGCCGCTTGCCGATCTTGCTGCGTGTTGGCACGCAGCACTGCGACTGAGGCTATTGCTTGCCGGCGTACCACGCACCGTGATGTGAAGTCCGTCGCGCGATCGGCAGGTTGACGATGTCCATGAAGACCGAGGCGGCGCCGTCGGCGCCGGCAAGGTCGCCTTCGAGCACGTCGACGTCGAACGTCAGTCGCTCGCCCTCGAGCTTCGGCGATTTCAGCACGACCACTGCGTCGGTCACGCCCGCCTTGGCCTTGTTGAACACCGACACGGTGGCATTGGGCGGCGTCTTGGCGAAGCTGTCGGGCGCGCTGCTGGTCCACTCCTCGAGCAGATGCGCCGTCAAGGCATGCCCGGCCGAGCGGACCGGCCGGTCGGCGAAGATGATGGCATTGGGCGAGATGCCATCCAGCGTGAGTTTCTGTCCCTCGAGCTTGGCGCCGCGCGCGTTGAGCACGATCATCGAGGGCACGATCTGCGGCGGCTGCGGTCTGCCGATGGTCTTGGCGACCTGAGGCGGGGACTGGGTCGCATCGGTCGCCGGCGCGGCCGGGGTTTGCGCGCCGGCCGGCACCGACAGACCGAGAAGCGCCGCGGCCATCGCCAGCCCGGCCAGGAGGTTGAGCGGATTCATGGAGGGCCTCAGTAGCAGGGCAGGAGGGGAGGCTTGCCGCAGGTCGGCGTGTTGAAGCGCTGCTGGTAGCGCGGATCGATGTCGGGCGGCGGCGGCGCACCGGAGCTCGGGCCGTAGTTCATGGTCGGCGGAACGTACGGCCCGGTGGGCGACGGATTGGACCAGCCAGTGAAGGTGCTGGTGCCGTTCGGATCGCCGATGTTTGGCGTGATGCCGCCGGTCGTCTGGCTCTGGCCGTAGTAGGTGAATCCGTTCGAGCCGAGACCCCACCAGAGCGTGTCGATGAAGACCGAGGCTGGGCCGTCGGCCTTGCCGAGGCTGCCTTCCAGAACCTTGACGTCGAAGCTAAGCCGCTCGCCCTCGAGCTTGGCCGAGGTCAGCTCGACCACGGCATCGTTGACGCTGGAGCCGTCCTTCGAGAACACCGACACCGTGGCGTTCGGCGGGTCCTTGGCGAAGCTGCCGGTGTGCCAGATCGCGACCATGTCGGGCGTGACCATGTGGCCGACGCTGCGCACCGGGCGGCTGGTGAAGAGCGTGGCGGTGGGCAGGACGCCGTCGAGCACGAGCTTCTGGCCGTCGAGCTTGGCGCCGCGGGCGTTCAGCACGATCAAGGCCTGCGAATACTGCCGCGCCGCGGGAACGCCGATCGTCTTCTGGGCGGGCGCCGTGATGGCGTTGGGGGCAGGCGGCGCCGTCAGCGTTTGCGCGAAGGCGAGGCCCGTTGTCAGGGCCGGGGCCAGGATCAGGGCAGCCAGAAAGCTGCACCTCTGCTGTGCGTTCATTGCGACTGGTCCTTCCTTCCCCGGGCGTTCGCAGCCGCGCCTTGTATAAGCGAGGCACGGGCTGGTGAGAAGGGCGGGTTGGCCTTATCCCCCACCTCAGTGCGGTTGACTAAACCCTTCTCGCAGCCCATTTTCCGCCCGCTTCGTTCATAATCACCCCAAGCCGGAGTCCGGATGGCCAAAGAAGATCTGATTGAATTCACCGGTGTGGTCGCAGAGTTGCTGCCCAATGCCATGTTCCGGGTGAAGCTCGACAACGACCACACGATCCTCGCCCATACATCGGGCAAGATGCGCAAGAACCGCATCCGCGTGCTGGCAGGCGACCGCGTCACCGTCGAGATGACGCCCTACGACCTGTCCAAGGGCCGCATCACCTTCCGCTTCAAGTAGGCGTTGGCCGCCTCGTCGATCCCGCCGCTCGTCCTGGCCTCCGCTTCGCCGCGCCGGCTCGACCTGTTGCGGCAGGTCGGACTTGAGCCCGCCGAGATCGACCCCGCCGACATCGACGAAACGCCCGGACCCGGCGAGACGCCGCGCGCCTATGCGTTGCGCATGGCCAAGGCGAAGCTCAGCGCCGTCGCCTGCCGCCATCCCGGCGCCGTCGTGCTGGCGGCCGACAGCGTCGTGGTCTGCGGCCGGCGCATCCTGCCCAAGGCCGAGAGCGAACAAGAGGCGCGCGCCTGCCTGAAACTTCTGTCGGGCCGGCGGCACCGTGTGCTGGGCGGCATCGCGGTCGGCCGGCCGGATGGAACGGTGCGCACGCGGCTGGTCGAGACCGTCGTGCGCTTCAAGCGGCTCGAGGCAGCCGAGCTCGACGATTACCTGCGCAGCGGCGAATGGCGCGGCAAGGCCGGCGGCTACGCCATCCAGGGCCACGCCGCGCGCTTCGTCGCTTTCGTCTCGGGCTCCTACAGCAACGTCGTGGGCCTGCCGCTGTTCGAGACGATGGCTCTCCTCGGGGCAGCGCGGCGATGAGCAAGGTCGACCGCTTGATCTGCCACGTGCTGCCCAAGGCGTTCCTGATGGCGCTGGTCGCCGAGGGCCGTCTGGTCGAGCTGCAGGTCGTGCGCCGCGATACGCCCTCGCGGGTCGAGAGCGTGTTCCTCGGCCGGCTCGAAAGGGTGATGCCCGACATCGATGCGGCGTTCGTCGATATCGGCATCGGTCGCTCGGGCTTCCTGCGCGCCGAGGATCGCGCCGGCTGCGACGGCTGGCCGCCGGCGGGCGCGCCGCTGATGGTCCAGGTGCGAAACGACGGCGACGGTGAAAAGGGGCCGCGGCTTTCGATGAACGTCGCGGTCACCGGGCGTTACGTCGTCTATCATCCGGTCGGCGCGGGCGTCAGCTTCTCGCGCCGCATCGAAGGCGAGTCCGAGCGCGACCGGCTGCGCGGCCATGTCGAGGGTTTGCTGGAGGGCGGCATCGTCCTGCGCACCGCCGCGGCCGGCGCCGCGCCGGACGTGCTGCGCGCCGACGCCGAGCAGGTCATGGAGCGCTGGGAGCAGCTTCGCCGCCAGGCCTTCGACGTCCAGCCGCCGGCCGATCTGTCGGCGCGCATCCCCGGCGAGCGCGATCCGATCGCCCGCCTGCTGCGCGACCACGGCGCCTCTCTGGAAGAGGTCATCCTCGACGAGCGTGCCATGGCGCGCGCGCTGCAGGACGAGATGGACCGCCTGGGCGAGAAGATCCGCGTGCGCTGGCACAACGGGCCGATGCCCGCCTTCGAGATCGACGACGTCGCGGGCCAGATCGACACCGCGCTCGCCCCGCGCATCGTGCTGGAAAGCGGCGTCGAGGTGCTGTTCGAGCCGGGCGAGACGCTGTGCGCCATAGACGTCGACAGCGCCGCCGCCGGCGGCCGCCAGGGCCGCGCGCCGCGCCGGCCGATCGACGTCAACCTCGAGGCGGCGCCGGCGATCGCCCAGCAGCTCAGGCTGCGCAACATCGCGGGCGCGGTGGTGATCGACTTCGTCAACATGCGCAGCACCTACGACCGCGACAAGGTCCAGGCGGCGCTGGCCGAGGCGATGGCCGACGACCCGGTGCCGACGCAGCTCTATGGCTTCACGCGGCTCGGCCACTTCGAGTTGACGCGCGCGCGGCGCGGCGCGACCTTGGCGGCCCAGCTCGAGGCGTTGGAAAAAGGCGATGACTGACCGATCCAGCCCGCCGCTGCGTGCGGTGCGGATAATAGAAGCCAAGTGCGCGATCTGCGGCAAACCGGTTGCCGCCAACTACCGGCCATTCTGCTCCAAGCGCTGCGCCGATATCGATCTTGGCCGCTGGCTCAAGGAAGGCTATCGCGTGCCGACCGACGAGGACCCGACCGAGGACGAGTCCGGCGGCGAGGGGGGCGGACCAACTGGACAGCGAAGCTGACGCGTCCTATACAGCCCGCCGCCAACCGAAACGGCGCGCCCAGGTAGCTCAGTTGGTAGAGCATGCGACTGAAAATCGCAGTGTCGGTGGTTCGATTCCGCCCCTGGGCACCATCTTTTCAAAGACTTAGCCGCAACTAAGAATATCTTGGCACCGATTTGGCA
>JABCYT010000287.1 GCA_013290035.1 Alphaproteobacteria bacterium | reverse complement strand
CATGATCGCCATCGCGCTCGCCTGCGGGCCGGAGCTCTTGATCGCCGACGAGCCGACCACCGCGCTCGACGTCACGGTGCAGGCCGAGATCATCGACCTGATGGCCGAGCTCTGCGCCGCCAAGGGCACGGCCATCCTGATGATCAGCCACGATCTCGGGCTGGTCGCCAACATGTGCCGGCGGGTCGCCGTGATGTATGCCGGGCGCATCGTCGAAAGCCAGGTGGCCGGGGCGATCTTCGCCACGCCGCGCCATCCCTATACGCAGGGCCTGGTCGATTCGCTGCCCCGCCTGGGCGAGCGTTCCCGGCGCGGCCAGCAGCGGCTGCGCGAGATCTCGGGCGTCGTGCCGTCGATCGCCGCCTACCCTTCGGGTTGCCGCTTCAATCCGCGCTGCCCGGCGGTGACCGACATCTGCCGCTCGACCGCGCCCGAGATCACGGCCTTGCCGGCCGACGGCCTGGTGCGGTGCCACCATCATGGCTGAGCCGCTGCTGAAGCTCGACGACCTCGCGGTCCATTTCACCGTCGGCGGTGCGCTGCGTGGCGGCACCAAGATTCTGAAGGCGGTCGACGGCGTCAGCCTCGACGTGAATCCCGGCGAGTGCCTGGGGCTGGTGGGCGAATCGGGCTGCGGCAAGTCCACCCTGGCGCTCGCCATCATGGGCCTGATCCCACCGACCCATGGCGGGATCGCCCTGAACGGCCGGGCGATTTCCGGGCGCGACCGCATGGCCACGGCGCGCACGGTTCAGATGGTCTTCCAGGACCCCTACGCCTCGCTCAACCCGCGCCAGACCGTGCGGCGCACGCTCGCCGATCCTTTGCGCCTGCACGGCGTCACCGACCGGAGCGAGGTCGACCAGCGGGTCATGGACATGATGGCCAAGGTCGGCTTGCGCCCCGACCATGCCGACCGCTATCCGCACGAATTCTCCGGCGGCCAGCGCCAGCGCATCGGCATCGCCCGCGCCCTGATCCTGCAGCCCAAGCTGGTGATCTGCGACGAGCCGGTGTCGGCGCTCGACGTTTCGATCCGCGCCCAGATCATCAACCTGCTGCTTGACCTCAAGGACGAAATGGGCCTCAGCTACATTATGATCAGCCACGATCTCGGCGTGGTCGAGCATGTGAGCGACCGCGTCGCCGTGATGTATCTCGGCCGCATCGTCGAGCAGGGCGGCTGGCAGGAGATCTTCGAGGACCCGCGCCATCCCTACACGCGCGCCCTGATCGCCGCGATCCCCGACCCGTTCCACCTCGTTGCCGCCTCGGCCACGGCCAAAGCCCGGGGCGAGATCGCAAGCGCGCTCAACCCGCCGCCGGGCTGCCATTTCAATCCGCGCTGCCCGATGAAGGCCGAACGCTGCGTGAGCGAAGTGCCGGCGCTCGAGGCGGTCGCCGCGGGACATCGCGCCGCTTGTCATTTCCGGGATCGCGTGGGTTGATGGGGCTGTAAGTCCCATGCAGACCACCGACGTCGACCGCATCACCGACTGGATCGTCCGCAGCGGCCTGGCAGGCGCGCAGGAAACCGATCTGCTGCGCGAATTCTGCGAGAAATGCAATGCGGCCGGCTTGCCGGTCGGCCGGGCGCTCGTCGTCATCGACACGTTGCATCCCGTACATGAAGGCACGGTCTTCCGCTGGCGCAACGACAATGTCGAGGAGGAGGCGACCATCCAGTATGGTCGCACCACCGAGGGCGCCGCGGCCGAATCCTGGCAACGCAGCCCGTTCTACCACGTGCTGCAGACCGGCGGCGAGGAGTTGCGCCGGCGCCTCGTGTTCGGCGAGGCAGCCGATTTTCCCATCATCCAGGAAATGAAGGATGCGGGCCACACCGACTACATCGTGTTCGTCCATCGCTTCGCAAGCGGGGCCGCCATCGGCGAGATGGACTGCGTCTATTCGGGTTGGTCGACGCGCAGCCCTCAGGGCTTCAGCGACGCCAACATCGTGGCTCTTCGCCATCTCATGCCGGCGCTGCATCTCGCCATCAAGAGCGCCGCACTGGCCAAGGTCGCCGACACGCTGGTCGAGGTCTATCTCGGCCGCGACGCCGGCCGGCGCGTGCTCGAGGGCCGCATCCAGCGCGGCGTCGCCGACCGCATCGAGGCAGCACTGTGGTTCTCCGACCTGCGCAGCTTCACCACCATCACCGACACCGCCTTGCCGGGCGAGATCATCCCGCTGCTGAACGACTATGCCGAGGTCGTGATCACGGCGATCTACGAAGCCGGCGGCGACGTGCTGAAGCTGATCGGCGACGGCACGCTGGCGCTGTTCCGGGCCGACGACCCCTCCGAGGCCTGCCGCCGCGCGCTTACGGCCGAAGAGCTCGTGCGGGAGCGCGTGAAGGAGCTGAACGAGAAGCGTCGCGCCGCGGAACGGCCCGTCACGTCGGTCTATGTCGGGCTGCATATCGGCGAGGTGTTCTACGGCAATATCGGCAGCGTCGAGCGGCTCGACTTCACGGTCGTGGGACCGGCGGTCAACGAGACCAGTCGCATCGCCTCGATGTGCCGATCGGTCGATCGCTCGGTGCTGGTCTCCTCGACCTTCGCCGACTGCTTGCCCGCCGCCGAGCGGGCGCGCCTGGTGTCGGTCGGCCGCTTCGCCCTGCGCGGCGTCGGCCAGGCCAAGGAACTCTTCACGCTCGATCCCGAGACGCTCTGACTCCCGACTGGCGAAGATTTGACCAGTATTCGCTCGGAAAAAGTCGGTGGACCGACTTGCGCCGGTTGCTCCCTGATGCCTACGATGACGGCAATAGTCGAAGCCGTCCAACGAGGCGGCAGTCCTGGGAGGACATTTTATGGTCAAGACCAAGCGTCGTAGCGTGCTTAAGCTTGCCGGCGGCACTGCCGCCGTTTCTTTGGGTGGGATGGCGGGCATCCTGGCGACCGGCCGCACGCCGGCCTATGCCCAGCAGAAGACCGTGCATTGGTTGAAGTGGGTCGACTTCGTGCCGGCGACGGACACGCTGTTCCGCAAGGAAATGATGCCGGAGGCCGAGAAGGCGCTGGGCGTCAAGATGAATCTCGAGACGGTGAACGGCAACGATCTGCAGCCGCGCATCACGGCCGCCATCCAGTCCGGCGCCGGTCCCGACCTGATCATGTCGTTCAACAGCTACACCCATCTTTACGCCAACAGCGTCGTCGACATGAGCGCGCTGGCCGAGGAAGTCGGCACGCGCGAGGGCGGGCTCTTCCCGTATGCCAAAGCCATCTGCAGCGACGGCAAGATGTTCATGGGCATGCCGTGGGCGGTGATCGGCGGCATGGTCGCCTACCGCAAGTCGTGGTTCGACGAGATCGGCGTCGACAAGTTCCCCGACACCTGGGAGACCTACCGCGAGGCCGGCAAGAAGCTGAAGGCCAAGGGCCATCCGCTCGGCCAGACGCTCGGCCACACCTTCGGCGACGCGCCGGGCTTCACCTACCCCTACCTGTGGTCGTGGGGCGGCAAGGAGGTCGAGGCGGACGGCAAGACCGTGGTCATCAACTCCAAGGAGACGCTCGAATCGGTCAAGTTCATGACCGGCTTCTGGAAGGACGCCCACGACGAGGGCGGCCTTGCCTGGGACGACACCAACAACAACCGTGCGTTCCTGTCGCAGACCATCGCGGCCACGCTGAACGGCGCTTCGATCTACATCGAAGCGCTGCGCAAGCCCGAGCAGTACCAGACCGAGAAGGGCCAGCCGCTGAACAAGGACATCCTGCACGCGCCGCTGCCTAAGGGCCCGGCCGGCCAGTTCGGCTTCCATCTGCTGCAGTCCAACATGCTGATGAAGTATTCCAAGAACCAGGACGCGGCGAAGGAGTTCCTGAAGTGGCTCCACACCGAGGCCAACTACCGGAAGTTCTTCGAATCGCAGAAGGGCTTCGCCACGCCGTGCACCGCCAAGTGGGAGAGCGACCCGCTATGGAACGTCGATCCGGTCATGACGCCCTACAAGGTCGCGGCCAGGCTCGGCCAGGCCATCGGCAACGCCGGGCCGCCCAACGCCAAGGCCCAGGAGGTGCTCTCGAAGTACATCGTCACCGACATGTACGCCAAGGCCGTGCAGGGCATGCCGGCCGAGGAATCGGTGAAATGGGCCGAGAGCGAGCTCAAGAAGGTCTACGAAGTGTAAGGTTCCCTCTAATCGCGTAGCACAACAGGTGAGTGCACCATGGCAGTGACCGCAGTCTCGGGTGTCGAAGTTCGTCGCCCCGTCCCGCGACTGCGGCGCCTGGAGGACGAGCGCTGGCTGGCGCTCGCCCTGCTCGTGCCCACGGCGGTGCTGCTCGGCCTGTTCATCGCCTATCCCTTCTTCGAGGGCGTGATGCTGGCGCTCAGCAGCTCGCGCGTCGGCATCCCGGGCGAGTTCGTCGGCCTCAAGAACTTCAGCAAGATCTGGGACGACAGCATTTTCCGCACGGCGGTCTGGAACACCTTCTGGTACACCGGCGTCACGACGGTGTTCAAGCTGGCGCTCGGCCTGTGGCTGGCCATGCTGCTCAACCGGCATTTCAAGGGCAAGGCGCTGGTGCGCGCCTTCATCCTGCTGCCCTTCATCATTCCCACGGTGCTGTCGACCTTCGCCTGGAAATGGATGTTCGACCCCACCTTCAGCGTCATCAACTGGACGCTGTTCCATCTCGGCATCATCACCACCCGCATCAACTGGCTGGGCGATCCCGACCTCGCCATGACCTCGATCATCATCGTCAACATCTGGCGCGGCGTGCCGTTCTTCGCCATCAGCCTGCTGGCCGGCCTGCAGACCATCAGTCCCGAGCTCAACGAGGCGGCCGCCATTGACGGCGCCCGGCCGTGGAACCGGTTCTGGTACGTCACCTGGCCGCTGCTGCTGCCGGTCACCATGGTGGTGATGCTGTTCTCGGTGATCCAGACCTTCGCCGACTTCCAGCTCGTCTATGTCATGACCGGCGGCGGGCCGGCCAACGCCACGCAGCTCTTCGCGACCTACGCCTACCAGATCGGCATCGGCACCGGCCTGTTGTCGGAGGGCGCCGCGATCTCGCTCGCCATGTTCCCGTTCCTGTTCATCATCGTGGTGGTACAGCTCCTCTACATCCGCCGAGTCGAAACCCGATGAGCTGGGAGACACCCTGACATGATCGAGGGCGCAGCCTGGCGACGGTGGGTGTTCTACAACATCCCGTTGATCCTGTTCGTCTTTGTCCTGCTGTTCCCGTTCTACTGGATGATCATCACGACCTTCCGGCCGGACGGCGAGCTCTACCGGCCGTGGAACGCGCCCAACTACATGCCGTTCTGGACCAACCATCCGACGCTCGAGCACATCGAATACCTGTTCGAGGAGACGAACTTCGCGCGCTGGATGTTGAACACCATGTTCATCGCCGTGGTCTCGACGCTGATCTCGCTGTTCTGCGGCGTGCTGGCGGGCTACGCGCTCGCCCGGCTCAACTTCCCGTGGGCCGGCAGCCTCGGCACGATGATCTTCATCA
>JABCYT010000286.1 GCA_013290035.1 Alphaproteobacteria bacterium | reverse complement strand
CACTTGCGCCCGAGCAGCTCCATAGCCATCGCGACCACCGCCTCGGGCTCGAAGCCGAATTTGCGCTGCAGCTCCTTGAGCGGCGCCGAGGCGCCGAAGGTCTTCATGCCGATGACGCGGCCGTCGGCCCCGACATAGCGCTCCCATCCCAGCTCCGAGCCCTGCTCGACGGCGATGCGCGCCTTCACCCTAGGCGGCAGCACCTCCTGCCGATAGGACTGCGGCTGGTGCTCGAAGATGTCCCAGGACGGCATGGAGACGACACGGGACCGAATCCCGCGGGACGCCAGCACTTCATGGGCCGCGACGACCAGGGAGACCTCGCTGCCCGACGCGATGAGGATGATCTCGGGCGGGCCGCCCGGAGCGTCGGCCATGACATAGGCGCCGCGGGCGACGCCGGCCGCCGAGGCGTACTTGGTGCGATCGAACGTCGGCAGGGGCTGGCGCGACAGCGCGAGTACCGCGGGCTGGTGGCGCAGCTGCAGGACGTAGCGATAGGCCTCGACGACTTCATTGGCATCTGCGGGCCGGAGCACGACCAGACCAGGAATGGCGCGCAACGAAATAAGGTGCTCTACCGGTTGATGCGTCGGTCCATCCTCGCCGTCGCCCATGGCGTCATGAGTGAAGACGAAGATCGTCGGCAGCTCCATGAGCGCCGACAGCCGAATCGCCGGTCGGGCATAGTCGCTGAAGATAACGTAGGTCGCACCAAAGGCCCGCAGCTTCGAGAGCGTCAGACCGTTGACGATCGCCGCCATGGCGTGCTCGCGGACTCCGAAATGGAGATTGCGGCCGCCGGGACTTTCGGGCTCGAAGTCCCCTGCGCCGGCGAATTTGAGCGCGACTTTGGTGGAGGGCGCGAGGTCCGCCGATCCACCCAGGAACCAGGGAATGTTCTGGGCGAGCACGTTCAGCACCTCGCCCGAGGCGTCGCGGCCGGCGATGCCCTTGGGATCCGGTGAATAGCTCGGCAGGTTGCGATCCCATCCCGCGGGCAGCTCGCGCCGCTGCATCTGCTCGATCTCAGCGGCGAGCTCGGGGAATTTCTCGCGGTAGGACGCGAAAAGCGTCTCCCAGCGGCGCCGTGCGTCGGCGCCGCGCGCGCCGATCCCCGCGTCAAACTGTTCCAGGACGCCATCGGGTACCAGGAACTTGGCATTCTCCGGCCAGCCATAGGCACGCTTGGTGAGGCGGACCTCCTCCTCGCCCAAGGGTTCGCCATGGATTGCGGCAGTATCGACCTTGTGCGGGGAGCCATAGCCGATGTGGCTATCCAGGACGATTAGCGTCGGCCGCCCCTTGGTGTTCCGGAAGACCGCGAGCGCATCCTCGATCCGCTGGAGATCATTGGCGTCGCCGACCCGCAGCACGTTCCATTGATAGGCGAGGAAGCGCGTCGCGACATCCTCGGTGAAGGTGATCCGCGTGTTGCCTTCGATGGTGATGTGGTTGTTGTCGTAGATCCAGCACAGATCGTCGAGGCCGAGATGGCCGGCCAGCGAGGCCGCCTCCGAAGCCACTCCTTCCATCAGGCAGCCGTCGCCGCAAACCGCATAGATGTCATAGGCGAACATGTCGAAGCCAGGCCGATTGTAGCGGCTGGCCAGCCACTTCCGGGCGATCGCCATGCCGACGCTGGTGGCGACTCCCTGCCCCAGCGGACCGCTCGTCGTCTCGACGCCGGACACCCAATGATATTCCGGGTGTCCCGGCGCCTTGCTGTTGAGCTGGCGGAAGTGGCGGATGTCGTCGAGCGTGACCGACGGCTTGCCCAGGCGCTCGTACTCGGCGTTGACCGCCTGGGTGCCGGTGAGATGCAGGACCGACCACAGCAGCATCGAGGCATGGCCGTTCGACAGAATGAAGCGGTCGCGATTCGGCCAGATCGGGTCCTTCGGATCGAAGCGCATGACGCGGTTCCATAGCGTATAGACCAACGGCGCAAGCGCCATCGGCGCGCCGGGATGGCCCGAGTTCGCCTGCTGGATCGCGTCGATGGTGAGCGTGCGGATCGTGTTGATCGCCAGTTGATCGAGCTCGTCCTTGGTCATGCTCGCCTCCGGTTCCTGCATCCGCGCTGCGCTAGGCTATGACCCGGCCGGCTTTTCGATATGGCCGCCGAACTCGTAGCGCCTGGCCGAGAGCAGCTTGTTGGCGAAATCCGCCTCGCCGCGCGAGCTGAACCTCTCGTAGAGCGCCGAGGACAACACATGGGCCGGCACGCCCTCGTCGATGGCGGCCTTGATCGTCCAGCGGCCTTCGCCGGAATCCGATACCCGTCCGCCGAACTTCGACAAGGCGGGATCCTTGATCAGGGCCGCCGCCTGGAGGTCGAGCAGCCACGACGCGATCACGCTGCCGCGCCGCCACAGCTCGGTGATGTCCGGCAGGTTGAGGTCGTATTGATAGTGCTCGGGGTCGCGCAGCGGCGTGGTTTCCGCATCGACCACCCCGGTCTTCTTGCCGATGTTGGCCGCCTTGAGCACGGCCAGCCCCTCGGCATAGGCCGCCATCACGCCGTACTCGATGCCGTTGTGCACCATCTTGACGAAATGGCCGGCGCCATTCGGCCCACAATGCAGATAGCCCTGCTCGGACGTTCCGCCGGCCTTCTCGCGTCCCGGCGTGCGCGGAATGTCGCCGGGGCCCGGCGCCAGGGTGGCGAAGATCGGGTCGAGACGCTTCACCACAGCGGGTTCGCCGCCGATCATCATGCAATAGCCGCGCTCGAGGCCCCAGACGCCGCCGCTGGTGCCGACATCGACATAGTGGATGCCCTTGGGCGCGAGCTCCTTGGCCCGGCGGATGTCGTCGATGTAATAGGAATTGCCGCCGTCGATCAGGATATCGCCGCTCTCGAGATGGGGCAGCAGATCGGCGATGGTCTTGTCGACCACGCCGGCCGGCACCATCAGCCAGACCGCGCGCGGCTTCGCCAGGCCCTTGGTGAACTCCGCCAGCGAAGCGCTGCCGACGGCCTTCTCCTTCACCAGCTCCGCCACCGCCTTTGCGGACATGTCGAACACGACGCATTGATGGCCGCCCTTCAAGAGGCGGCGCACCATGTTCGCTCCCATACGGCCAAGGCCGATCATTCCCAGTTGCATGTGCTAGCCCTCTATCCCGAAAAAAATGTTCCGACCGGGCCCGCTTGCCGGGCGCCGGCCGGCCTCAGCCAGCGCCCTTGAGCTTGCGATAGCGCCGGATCAGCGCGTTGGTCGAGCTGTCATGCTCGAGCTTGGTTTCCGAGGCACCTTCCAGCTCGGGGATGATCCGCTGGGCGAGCGCCTTGCCCAGCTCCACACCCCACTGGTCGAACGAATCGACCTGCCAGATCGTGCCCTGGGTGAAGACGCTGTGCTCGTAGAGCGCGACCAGCTTGCCGAGCGTAGCCGGCGTCAAAGCGTCGTCCAGCAGGAGCGTGTTCGATGGACGATTGCCCTCGAACAGCCGATGCGGCACGAGCCAGTCGGGCGTGCCTTCCGCCTTGACCTGCCGGACGGTCTTGCCGAAGGCCAGCGCCTCCGTCTGGGCGAAGACATTGGCCAGCAGCATGTCGTGATGGTGGCCGAGCGGGTTGAGGGTCCGGCCGAAGGCGATGAAGTCGCACGGTATGAGCCGCGTGCCCTGATGGATCAGCTGATAGAAGGAATGCTGGCCGTTGGTCCCCGGCTCGCCCCAGTAGATCGGCCCGGTGTCGTAATCCACGGCGACGCCGTCCCAGGTCACATGCTTGCCGTTGCTCTCCATGGTGAGCTGCTGGAGATAGGCCGGAAAGCGCTTGAGGTACTGCTCGTACGGCAGCACGGCCACGGTCTGGGCGCCGAAGAAATCGTTGTACCAGATGGAGAGCAGCCCCATCAGCACCGGCAGGTTGCGCTCGAAGGGCGCGGTGCGGAAGTGCTCGTCCATCTCATGGAAGCCGTCTAGCATGGCGCGGAAATTGTCCGGCCCGATGGCGAGCATGGTGGAAAGGCCGATGGCCGAATCCATGGAATAGCGTCCGCCGACCCAATCCCAGAAGCCGAACATGTTGGCCGTGTCGATGCCGAACTTCGCCACCTCCTCCGCATTGGTGGAAACGGCGACGAAATGCTTGGCCGTGGCGGCGGCCTCGCCTTTCAGGCCGGCCAGCAGCCAGTCACGCGCGGTATGCGCGTTGGTCATGGTCTCGAGCGTGGTGAAGGTCTTGGAGGAGACGATGAACAATGTCTCCGCCGGATCGAGATCGTGCACCGCCTCGGCGAAGTCCGTGCCGTCGACATTGGAGACGAAGCGGAAGGTCATGTCCCGCTTGCTGTAGTGCCTGAGCGCTTCGTAGGCCATGACGGGGCCGAGGTCGGATCCGCCGATGCCGATATTGATCACGTTGCGGATGCGCTTGCCGGTATGCCCCGTCCAGGCGCCGCCGCGCAGCCGATCGGCGAAAGCCGCCATCTTGTCCAGGACGGCATGGACCTCGGGCACCACGTTCTGGCCGTCGTGCAGGATGGATGCGCCGCGCGGCGCGCGCAGCGCGACGTGAAGCACCGCGCGCTTTTCCGAGACGTTGATCTTGTCGCCGCGGAACATCGCGTCGATGCGGTCGCGCAGTCCCGCCTCGCCGGCAAGCTGAAGCAGCAATCCCAGGGTTTCGTCGGTGATCCGGTTCTTGGAATAGTCGAAATAGATGCCCGTGGCCTCGACCGCCATCCTCTCGCCGCGCTCGCGATCCTTGTCGAAGAGCTGCCTGAGGTGGACACGCCTCATCTTCTGGTAGTGGTTCTTCAGTGACGCCCAGGCCGGGCGCGTGCGCAAAGCCGATGCAGCCATCGATCGTTTCCTCACCGAATTCGTCTGCTCGAGTTCGTCTGCTCGAGACTGGGGTCAGCTCGCCTTGCGCATCGCGGTGCGCTTGGAATCGATGCGCGCCATCAGGTCTTCCCAGGACTTGACGAAGGACGATGCGCCCTCGTCCTGGAGCCGGGCGGCGAGCGCGTCGATGTCGATACCGGCCTTGCCGAAGCTGGCAAGGACCGCCTCGCAGTCGCCGCCGTCCGGCGCCAGCGTTTCGCCGACCTCGCCGTGATCGCCATAGGCCAGAAGCGTGGCCTCCGGCATGGTGTTGACCGTGAAAGGCGCGGCGAGCGCCTTCACATAAAGGCTGTCGGAAGCCTTGGGGTCCTTGGTGCCGGTGCTGGCCCACAGCAGGCGCTGGGCGCGGGCGCCCGAATTGGCGAGGCGCTGGAAACGCGCCGAGTCGAGCAGCGCGCGATAGGCCTTGTAGGCGCGCTGGCCGATCGCGATGCCGAGCCGGTTGGTGAGCTCGGCGGGAACCTTGCCGGCGATCGCGACATCCCAGCGGCTGACGAAGAGCGAGGCAACCGAGGCGACCGCCGGGTTGAGCCCCGCCGCGATGCGCCGTTCGACACCGCGCAGATAGGCGTCGGCCGCGGCGACATATTGCTCGCGCGAGAACAGCAGCGTGACGTTCACCGGAACGCCCGCGAAGATCGCCTCC
>JABCYT010000285.1 GCA_013290035.1 Alphaproteobacteria bacterium | reverse complement strand
CCGACGGTCCGTCGCTGCGATCGCCGGTGAGGCGCACACGGCCCTCGTGCAGATCGGCGGACAGCAGGCCGCTGCCGTGCAGCGCCCAGCGCGAATCGACCTGAGTGACCGCCGCTGCAAGATGCAGCGTATCGACCGACAACGACTGCACCTCGACGCCGACCGGCAGGCCGAACGAACCGCCGGCGCTGGCCGGCTCCGTCTTGTCGGGAACGGGCGGTCGCAGAACGTCGACGAGCGACGCCGATAGGATCTCGACCTGCACGCGGCCGCTCAGCAGCGAAGCGAACGACCAACGCAGGCGGGCATTGTCGACGCGGAGCCACGCCCCCTGCTGATCGAGCAATTCGAGCCGCGCGGCCTGCAGATCGGTCGGGAAGGTGCCGCTGATGCCCGAGACCTGCAGGCTCTTGCCGGAGACGAGGCTGGCCAGGGTGCGCTGGCCGGAGGACGTCTGCAGGAAGACGAACAGCGCCGCTACGAGCATCACGACCAGCGTCAGCAGGCCGCCCAGGATCTTCGCCAGGATGCGCAGCGCGCGCATCAGAAGGCCTGCCCCAGGCTGACATAGATGCCGAACGGCGGATCGCCTTCGCGGGCGTTGAGCGGGAAACCGACATCGAGCCGTATCGGCCCGAAATCGGTGTAGTAGCGCGCGCCCACGCCGGCGCCGATGCGGGGCGCGAACAGGGAGAAGTTGGGCAGGATGTCGGGATAGGCGCTGCCGGCGTCGACGAAGGCCACGGCGCCCAGCGACTTGCCGAAGCGCTGGCGGAATTCGACGCTGCCCTCGACGACGCTGGCGCCGCCCAGGGGATTGTTGAAGGCGTCGCGCGGGCCTGCGGTCTGGTAGACGAAGCCGCGCACCGAGCCGCCGCCGCCAGCATAGAACAGCTTGTCCGGGGGGATGCCGGCAATGTTGTCGGTCGGCTCGGTGCCGAACGAGGCGCGCAGAGCGAGCACGCTGCGACCGGTTTCGGAGAAATCGAGGTAAGCGCGGCCGGTCAGGCGGATAATGGTGAAGTAATCGTTGTTGGAGCCGAAATCGACATAGGGCGTGACGTCGAGCTGGACGCGGTAGCCCTTCGTCGGATCGACGTCGCTGTTGGCCTTGTTCATCAGCACCGACACCGGCGCGCCAAGCAGTTGAAAGTTCCGCCAGAAGCCGGCACTGGTCTGCTCGGTCTGTTCCACTTCTCCGGTCAGCCCGACGCGCACCTGCCAGACCGGCGAGATGATGCGATCGATGCCGGCCGTGAGCGCGACGGCGTTGCGGCGATAGGCCGGCAGCACTTCGCGCACCGCTTCGGCAGTGGCGCGGCCGTCCTGGCCGGGCAGCCACCAGTCGGGCTTGCGGAAATCGGCACGCAAGGCGACCCCGGTGTCGGTGACCAGCGCCCCTTGGCCGATATGGTTGATCTCGCCTGTGAGCCTGAGACTCTCGGCCTCGCCGAACAGGTTGCGATGCACCCAGAAGCCGCTCACCGCGAAGCCGAGTTGCGTCTCGTAGCTCAGGCCAAATCCGATGGAGCGCGGCAGGCGGTCGGTGAGGCTGACATCGATCGGCAGCTCGCCGTTGGCGTCGAGCGCCGTCGCCGGCTGGATGCGCACGCCGTTGAACACGCCGAGCGAGGTGAGCTTGCCGCGCAGGATGTCGACCTTGCCGGGATCGTACAGCTCGCCCTGCTTGAAGGGCACGCGACGCTGCAGGAAGGCGGTGTTGACCTTTTCGGTGCCCGAGAAGCTCACCGGCCCCATGCGCGCGATCGGTCCCGCCGTGACGGTGAAGGTGATCTCGGCCTCGCGCGTGGCATGATCGATCACGACCTCGCGCTTGACCGACGCCAGCGCATAGCCCTGCTTGCGGAACGCCGTGAGAACCATGTCCTGCGCGGCCAGGATCGCGGCGGCATCGGCCGGATCGCCCGCGGCGAGGCCGAGCTTGCTCATGTCGATGGCCGGCAGCGAGGCCGGTTCGGCCCCCCGGATGGCGATGCTGCCGACCTTGAAGCGCGGGCCGGTGTCGACGGTCAGCGCGAGAGTGATCGGGTCGGCCTCGGGGCGGGCCTCGATGGCGTCGAGCGCCGCAGCCTCGTCGACGGGATGGTTGTCGATCGTGGCCGTGCTCCGCGCGTCATAGAAGCCGCGCGAACGCAAGGCCGTATTGACCCGCGCCAGCACAGCCTGTGCACCCTGCAGCAAGGCAAGGCTGTCGCCCGAAAGCGGCTGAGCCTTCTCGAAATCCTCGACGAGTTGCTTGAGGTCGTCGCGCATGGGCTCGTCCCCGGTGACGGCAAGGACGATCTTGGCCGTCCGCGCCTCAGCATCGGCGCAAAGTACAGCCAACGCCGCCGACGCCAGGCAAGCAAGCCGAAACAAGCCGGCACGCCACCGCATGGCGAACTCTCGGGGGCTGATCATGGCGGCATGGGATTAACGCCCCAACGGGTCATGGGATGCATGATCAATTGGTGTGCATTGTGCGGCCCCCGTCGCTGCTTCAAAATCGGCCGACATGCAGCTTCGAGGCATCTTGGTCGCGGCAGCGCTGGCGTCGCTGGCCGCGGGGGGTCCGGCGTGCGCCCAGGACGCGCCCTGGCAGCAATATAATGGGCTCAATGCGCTCGAAATCCCCTTCGCCAATGGGCCGATCAGCACCGGCTACGTACCGGAGGTCTGGCTGAAGCTGCCGGGCAGCGCGCCCCGCCGCTTCGGCATGGACACCGGGTCGACCGGAATCGTGGTCGCAGCCGAGCATTATACGCCCAGACCGGGCGACGTGGCAGGTGGCCCGGGCCGCCTCGTCTACAACAGCAGCGGCCGCATCCTCAGCGGCACCTATTACACCACGGATGTCGTGATCCAGCGCGATGGCAACGTGCCGCTCGCCACCGCGCGCGTGCAGGTGCTGCGCGTCACCAGCATCAGCTGCCTCGAGCGGGCGCGCGACTGCCGGCCCGAGCAGAATCCGCGCGACGTGGCCTTCATGGGCATCGGCTTCGATCGCGAAGCGGCGCAAGGCACCGAAGCCGGCGTGCCCCGGAACGCCTTCACCAGCCTCGTCTCGCTGGCGTCGGGCGCGCCACTCGCCTCGGTCCGGCCGGGCTATATCGTGACCCGCACCACCGTCTATCTCGGCATGACGGCCGAGCTCACCCACGACTTCGCCTTCGTGAAGCTTCGGCCCAGCGCGGCGGCGCAGCCGGGCGCGCCGGCTTGGAGCGCGGCGCCGATGACGGTCTCGGTCGACGGCGTCACAGGCGACGGCACGATCCTGATGGATACCGGCATCAACTACATGTTCCTATCGCCGCCCGCCGGCACGCGGCTGGAACCCGGCACGCGTGCGCCGGCCGGCACCAAGATCGCCGTCTACCTGCCCGACCGGCGCCAGCCGCAACCCGCCTTCTACGCCTTCAGCGTCGGCGAGCGCGGCAACCCGCTGCGGCCCGAAAAGGTCGAGGTCGTGCGCGACCGGGGCGTGTTCGTGAACACCGGGCGGATGTTCCTCGAGGGCTTCGACTATCTCTACGACGCGGCCGGCGGCTATGTCGGCTATGGCTGGAACAGGCGCCTCGGCAGCAGCCAGGGCGGCGTCACGCCGGGGCTTTCCGAGGGGCGCTGATCCCCCCTTTTCGACGGTTCCGACCCGTGCGACGGAGCGCTAGACTTCGGACTCGCCGTCGAAAAACGCCGGCCCCGTCCTGGGAGGGACGCCCCGATGACCACCCGCCGAAACTTCCTCAAGGGCGGCACCGCCGCCGCGACTGGAATCGTCTTCTGCAGCTGCGGCCTGCTCGAGCGCGCGCATGCGCAGGCCGGCATGCGCAACCTGCCCATCGCCGTCAACGGCAAGAAGGTCAAGACCATCGACGTGCATGCCCATTGCCACTTCCGCGAAGCCGGCGCGCTGCTCGGCGCCGAGGCGGCCTCGGTCCAGCTGCCGCCCGTGCTCGACGCTGCGGAAGCCTTCATCGAGATCGACAAGCGGTTGAAGGCGATGGACGGGCAGGCCGTCGACATGGAAGTGCTGTCGATCAATCCCTTCTGGTACGGCCGCGACCGCGAGCTCGCCGGCCAGATCGTGAAGATCCAGAACGAGAAGCTGGCCGAGCTCTGCGCCTCCAAACCGGACCGCTTCGCCGCCTTCGCCTCGCTCACCCTGCAGGCGCCCGATCTCGCCGTCCAGGAACTCGAGACCGCGGTGAAGAAGCAGGGGCTGAAGGGTGCCGCGATCGGCGGCGTCGTCGCCGGCGTGGAATTCTCCGACCCCAAGTTCCATCCGGTGTGGGCCAAGGCGGAGGAGCTGGGCGTGCCCCTGTTCATCCATCCGCAAGGCGTGCCGGAGCTCGGCAAGCGGCTGAGCGGCAACGGCTGGCTGGGCAACACCATCGCCAATCCGCTGGAGACCACGATCGCGCTCTCGCACCTGATCTTCGAGGGCACGCTCGACCGCTTCCCCGGCCTGAAAGTCATCGCCGCCCACGGCGGCGGCTATCTGCCGTCCTACGCCGACCGTTCCGATCATGCCTGCATGGTCGGTCCCGCCGGTTGCAATCCCAAGGTCGAGCTCAAGAAGAAGCCGACCGAGTATCTCAAGCAGCTCTATTTCGACTCGCTGATCTTCACACCCGAAGCCATCCGCCATCTCGCGGCGCAGGTCGGGGCCAGCCAGATCGTGCTGGGCAGCGACTATCCCTATCGCTGGGAGGACCATCCGGTGGACCACATCTTCGCCTCGACCTCTCTCAGCGACGATGAGAAGATGGCGATCCTGGGTACGACGGCGGCGAAGATCCTGAACATCAAGACCTAGGTCGCCGACCGGGAGGACGTCATGGCCGTTCAATCCCTGCGCAAGGAGCCGTCCGGCAACCCGCGAACCGTCGAGGAGGCGCGCCAGTTCGTGAAGCACGTCGAATCGCTGTTCATGCCGTGGAACGTCGATGCGCTGGTCGACGGTTTCACGGAGGATTGCGTCGTGCGCTTCGGCACCTTGCCGCCGTTTCGCGGGCGGCAGGTGCTGCGGACCTTCTTCACCAATCGCAGCACCCGGCAAAAGAACTACCGGCTGACCAAGCAGTTTCGGACCCTGATGAGCGACACGATCACCAACAGCTGGGAGGGCAGCTGGCAGGATACCGAGACGGGCTTCGCCATGAAGGGCTTCGGCGTCGAGGTCTGGGTGATGCGCGACGGCAAGATCGCGGTCTGGGACGCGGCCTTCAACGTGGGGCGGGCCGACCAGGCGATGAGCGTCGGCGATCTCCTGCGTTAGCCCGCGCGCAAATACTGGCGCACCGTATCCCTGAGGCGCGCGGCGCTGCGCTCGAGTCCCTGCTTCTCCTCGTCGGACATTGCCGGCTCGAGCACCTCGATGACGCCGTGGCGGCCGACGATGCTCGGCAACGAGACCGTGGTGCCGAAGCGCGGATTGTACGAGCCGGCCGGGAACACCGCACGCTCGTCGCGCAGGATCACTTCGGCGACGCGCGCCGAGACCATGCCGATGC
>JABCYT010000284.1 GCA_013290035.1 Alphaproteobacteria bacterium | reverse complement strand
CGCCAGTGGACAGTATGGCGTCAGAAATCTTCTCCGCCGTCATCAAGGTCGGGAAATTCGTATTGGCGCAGGGCACCACGGGGAACACCGAGGCGTCGACCACCCGCAGGCCTTGCACGCCCCTGACGCGACCCTGCGTATCCACCACCGCCATCGGATCGTCGGCGCGGCCCATGCGGCAGGTGCAGGAGGCATGCCAGACGCCGATCGCCGACTTGCGCACGAAGGCTTCCAGTGCCTCGTCGTCGGCCATCACCTGGTCGAAGGTGAAACCCTCGACCACGAACTTGTCGATCATGAAGCGCCGCAGGGGCGCCGGTCCCTCGAGGAACTGGGCGACGATGCTGGTGAGGACCTTGTTCTTGGTGTTGACCACGCCGATCGCCCGCACCCTGTCGCTGTAGGCGGCGGGGAAGGGCGCGTCCGTCACCTTCTTCAGCGCGTCGGTCATCTGCACCGCCGCCATCAGCTTGAAGCCGCTCATCAACCGGTCGAGGTCGCGCTTGTCGGACAGCAGGTTGAACTCGACGACGGGTTCGCTCCGGTAGTCGCGCGAGGCGAGCTTCACTTGTCCGGTCTCGGAGTAGGTCTTGTTGATGAAGGTGAGCAGCGAGGCGATTTGCTGGCCGACCGCATGCCAGGCCGACTTGCTGACCACCGCCACGAACATGTCGCCCATGGGTACGCCCGGCAGGTTCGAGGAGTAGCGCAGGCCGACATGGATGTGGCGGCGCGTATGCTGGTTCATGCGCGCGCCGCGGCGAATGAAAGAGGAAAGCGCGATCGAGGGATGGTCCATCAGGCGCTGGCCGACGCCGGGGAGGGCCGCGATCACGGGGATGCCGAGGTCGTTCAAATGCCCCACCGGGCCGATGCCGGCACGCATGAGATGGGCTGGCGTGTGGATGGCGCCCGATGACAGGATCACCTCGCGGTTGGCACGGAACTCCTGCTCCTGCCCGGCGACCATGGCGGTCACGCCGACGCAGCGCGTGCCGTCGAACAGCAGTCCTTTGACCTGGGTATCGGTCGAGATGGTGAGGTTGGGGCGCTTGCGCGTTTCGGCGTCGAGATAGCCCATAGCCGCCGACACGCGCCGCTCCTCGGCGTTGGAGTGGGTTACCGGGAAATAGCCCTCGACGAACTCGCCGTTCTGATCGGGCAGGAATTTGAAGCCCTTGGCCTCGAAGCCCTGGGCCACCGCCTTGGCATGACCGGTCCAATGCTCCGGCGGGATGCGGCGCACCGGGATGCGGCCTTCCTTGCCGTGGAACGGCCCGTCGAAATCGAGATCGCGCTCGACCTTCTTGAAGTAGGGCAGCACGTCGTTCCAGCCCCAGCCGTCGGCGCCGCGCTTCACCCACTCGTCATAGTCGGTCGGCGCGCCGCGATTGGCCATCTGGCCGTTGATCGAGGAGCCGCCGCCCAGCACGCGCGCCTGCTCGTACTTGCGCAGTGGCGGCCGGTTCTCCTGCGGATTGTTGTGCGACACGACCTGGGTGTGGACCTTGAGCTCGGTCCAATGGAAGCGCGGGTCGAAGTAGGCCGTGCCGGAATAGCTGTCGGCGATCTCGGGCGGCTCCTTGCCGGGCGGCGTGTCCTGGCCGGCCTCGCACAGCAGCACTTTGTTGGCGCTCTTGGCCGATAGGCGATGGGCCATGACCGAGCCGGCCGAGCCGCCGCCCACGATGATGTAGTCGTACACAGGCGTTTCCTCAGTTTGTTGGGCAGACGCTAGCACGCCTGCGGCCAGGTTTCTGCGTTCAACCTTGCCGACCCCCATCAAGCCTGCAATCGTTTGGCCCAGTCAGCGAGGGAGGTTTCGTATGCCGGACATCACAGCCGCAAACCCCGACGTCGCCACGCCGGAACTCATGAAGGCGATCTCGGCTTCCTTCAACAGCCGCGACGTCGATCGCATCGCCGAGCATTTCACCGACGATGCCACCTTCTGGCTGGCGCGCGGGCCGGAGCCGGTCGGACGCACTTTGAAAGGCAAGGAGACCATCCGCAAGACGCTGGCCGACCGCTTCAAGGTGATTCCCGACATGCGCTGGGACCACAAGGAGTACATCTACGCCGGCAATCGAGCGATCTCGATCTGGACCGTGCGGGGCAAGGGCGCCGACGGCGAGGACCTGAACTACCAGGGCTGCGATATCTATACGTTCCGCGGCGGGAAGATCTGCGCCAAGGATACCTACTGGAAGATCGTCGAGCACAAGGACCGACTCTGATGGCACTCGACCTCGTCATCCGCGGCGGCAGCGTCGTCGACGGCTCGGGCAATCCGCGCTTCGGCGCCGACCTCGGCATCAAGGATGGCCGCATCGTCGAGATCGGCCGGGTCAGCGGCATCGCGGCGCGCACCATCGATGCCGATGGGCTGATCGTGGCGCCGGGCTTCATCGACGGCCATACCCACATGGACGCGCAGGTCGCCTGGGATCCGCTGGGCAGTTGCTCGTGCTGGCATGGCGTGACGTCGGTGATCATGAGCAATTGCGGCTTCGCCCTCGCGCCCTGCAAGCCCGCGGACCGCGACTGGTATGCGCGCTGTCTTTCCGCCGTCGAGGATATCCCGACCGAGGCGATGGCGGCCGGCATCGAGTGGACCTGGGAGACCTTCCCGGAATATCTCGCGACCGTCGAGCGCCTGCCCAAGGCGATCAATTACGGCATGTATATCGGCCACTCCGCCTTGCGCATGTACGTCATGGGCAAGCGCGCATTGTCGGAAAAGGCGACCGGGGAGGACATGAGCCGCATGGCCGCCGCCGTGCAGGAGGCGCTCAGGGCGGGCGCCATGGGCTTCTCCAGTTCGCGCGCCTCCACGCACGTGACGCCGGACGACACGCCGGTCGCGAGTCGCATCGCCGAATGGGAGGAGATCGACCGCATCATCGGCGCCATGGCCGAGCTCGACGCCGGCATCTTCCAGGTCGGACCGGACATCGCCAGCGGCCCGCGGCATCGCGCCTTCCTGGCGCGGCTGCGGCAGGTCGCCTTGCAGTTCAAGCGGCCGATCATGTTCGGCGTGCTGGCGACCCGGCAGGGCGAGGATCCGTTGGGCGGCGCCTATCAGACTAAGTACATCGACGACACGGTCGCGGCGGGCGGCCGCATGTTCGGGCAGGGCACGACCAAGTCGATCAACGCGATCTTCTCGCTGAAGTCGTACCTGCCGTTCGACGTGCTGCCGGGCTGGCGCGAGGTCCGCGCCCTGCCGCTGGCCGAGCAGAAGCGCCGGCTGGCCGACCCGGCGGTGCGGCGCGAGCTGGTGGCTGCCGAGGCGAAGATGAAGCCGCGCGACAACGTCGTGCAGGGCGGCGGCGCGGCCACCACCGACCCGCGCAAGCCCGACTACGCCAACCTGTTCGCCATGAAGGACGTCGACTGGGACGATCCCACCGTGGCCGAGCTCGCCCAGGCGCGCGGCCAGCATCCGGTCGAGGTGATGATCGACCTGTCGCTGGCCAACGACGATCAGGTCTATATCCAGCCGATCGTCAACGAATCGCCCGATGATGTTTTGGGCATCCTGAAGCACCCGCGCACGCTCGCGACCTTCTCCGACTCGGGCGCCCATGTCTGCCAGGAGATGGGTTCCTCGCTGCAGACGCATCTGCTGAGCTACTGGGTGCGCAAGCGCGGCGCCTTCACGCTCGAACAGGCGGTGAAAAAACTGACGCACGACAATGCCGTGGCGTGGGAGCTCAAGGGCCGCGGCCTAGTGCGCGAGGGCTACAAGGCCGATCTTGTGCTGTTCGAGGAGAACGGTATCCGGCCCGCCATGCCCACGGTGGAGAAGGATCTGCCCGGCGGCGCGCGCCGGCTGGTGCAAAAGGCGGAGGGTATCAAGGCGACTCTGGTCAACGGCGCCGTGGCGTTCGAGGACGGCGAATCGACCGGTACCTATTTCGGCCATGTTCTGAAGGGTAAACTCGCCTCATGAGAACTCTTCTCCTCGTCCTGGCCGCGGTCGGCTTCGCCGGCGCGGCCGAGGCGCAGAGCAAGTCCGCTCCCGGCGGCATGATGGGGACCGCGGGCGTGAAGACGCATCTCGAGGCGCTGCACTACAAGGACGTCCGCGACCTGCGGCGTGGTCCGGACGGGCAGTGGGTCGGTAACGCGACACAGGGCAATGTTCCCAAGATGGTGACGATCGCGCCCGACGGCACCGTCATCGCACGCTAAGCTGGGGGCGCGCGACTCCAGTCGCGCGTCTTCTCTTGATGCATGATCGCGCCACTGGAGTGGCGCGCCCCCGGCAACTTAGCCGAGCTCTTTCCGCACGATCGCCGCGCCCTCAGCCAAAGACTTCAGCTTGCCGAACGCCGTCGCCCGCGGCAGATATTTCATGCCGCAATCGGGCGCGGGCAGGAGCTTGTCGGGTGCCATGAATTTCAGCCCGGCGCGGATGCGCTCGGCGATCTTCTGCGGCGCCTCGATCTCGGGATCGTCGAGATCGATCACGCCCAGCATGACCTTCTTGGGCGCCAGGTCCTTCAGGACGCCGAGGTCGAGCTTGGGCTGCGCCGATTCGATCGAGATCTGCTGGGCAATGCTGTCGGCGAGCTGCGGCAGGAAGGCATAGCCCGTCGGCTTGCCGCCCCTCACCACGGCGGCGTAGCCGAAGCAGAGATGCACGACGGTCGGAACCGTGATGCCCTGCAGCGCGCGATCGATGACCTTCACGGCGTACCGCTTGGCCTCTTCGGGGTTGTTGCGCAGCCACGGCTCGTCGAGCTGGATCACGTCGGCGCCGGCCTTGACCAGCTCGTGCGCCTCCTCGTTCACCGCGGCGGCGTAGTCCATGCACATCGCTTCGGCGTCCTTGTAGAACTCGTCCTTGACCTGCTGGCCCATGGTGAAGGGGCCGGGCAGGGTGATCTTGGCGAGCCGCTCGGTGTTGGCGCGCAGGAACTGCATGTCGCGCAGCTCGACGGGCTTGCTGCGCCTGACCTTGCCGACCACGCGCGGCACCGCCGTCTTCTGGCCACGGTTGTTGACGATCTCGGCCGGATGCTCGTCGTCGATCCCGTCCAGCGCCGTGGCAAAGCGGTTCGAGTAGCTCTCGCGCCGCATCTCGCCATCGGTGATGATGTCGATGCCCGCCCGTTCCATGTCGCGGATGGCAAGCAAGGTGGCGTCGTCCTGCGCCTGTTCGAGGAACGGCTCTGGTACTCGCCAGATCTCGCGCAGCCGCGTGCGCGGCACGACCTTGCTGAGCATCTGGCGGTTCACCAGCCAGTCGGGCTGCGGATAGGAGCCGACCACCGTGGTCTGCAAAAGCGGGTTTGTCATGTCATTGCACCGTGATGCCAGCCTGCTTCACCAGCTGGGCGTTGTCATTGAGCTCCTGCGCGATCATCTTGTCGAAGTCGGCGGCTGCCATGGGCGCGGCATCGGCGCCAAGCGCGGCCAGCCGATCCTTGACCTCGGGCGAGGCGAGGGCGGCCACGACTTCCTTGTTGAGCCGCTCGACGATGGCGGGCGGCGTGCCGGCCGGCGCCCGCCTGCCGACGCAGA
>JABCYT010000283.1 GCA_013290035.1 Alphaproteobacteria bacterium | reverse complement strand
GGAAGCGGTTCAGCTTCTGGCGCTGCGGATTTGCCTCGCTGACCGTGGCCTGCCAGCGCGTGAGGTACATCTCGTAGATCGGAAAAAGATAGATCGTGGCCCGCCGCGCGAGCTCGCGCAGCGTCGCGGGGCTTTCCTGCGCGCGCGCGATCGCGGGCGCCGAGAGTGCGCCGGCCAGGAGCGTGCGCCGTCCCAACTTCATGCCGCACGCTCGCGTCTTTGCCGGCGCTCGGCCACGAAGGCTCCGACCTCGCGCCACGGCTCGAGCGTCCAGAAGGAGCGCGCGCGGCCGGACGGCGAGGCGAGCACGAAGGCGGTCGCGCCTTCCAGCTTCTCGATCTGCCGGCCGTAGGCCGGCGCCTTGACGCCCAAGGCCAGCGACGCGGCGTTCTTGCTGGTGAAGGCAATGGCGGCCGGCCGGAAGCGGCGCAGCTTGGCGTGCAGCGCGCGCGCATCCATGGCCTGGGACGATAGCTCGTGGTCGGAGCCGTATTCGGTCTTGTTGAGGTCGGTGAGACCGATCCCCAGCGCCAGCAGCTCGGGGTAGCGGTCGGGCGAGAAGCGCTCCGGCGTGAGGCCGACGGCGTTCAAGGTCGGCCAGAAGGCGTTGCCGGGATTGGCGTAGTAGGCGCGCGCCTTGAATGAGGCGGGACTGGGCGCGGTGCCGCAGAACACCAGGTCGAGGCCCGGCGCCAGCAGGTCGGGGACCAGATGCCTATTGCGGCTGGATGCCCGCGGCACGGATGACCTCGCCCCAACGCTTGTACTCGGCCTTGATGAAGGCATCAGCTTCGGCAGGCGGCAGGACGCCCGGCTCGAAACCGCCCTGGCGCATGCTGTCGATGACGTCGGCTGACTGAAGCGCGCGCTCGGTCGCGGCCTTGAGCTTCTCCTTGGCTTTGGCCGGCGTACCGGTCGGCACCGCCCACAGTGACCATGATGTGACCACGAGGTCGGGATAACCGGCCTCGGCGAAGGTTGGCGTGTCGGGCGTCACCGGCGAGCGCTGGGCGCCGGTCGAGGCGATCGGTTTCAACTTCCCTGAACCCACCTGACCCATCAGCGAATCGATGTTGGCGACGCAGAGCGGCAGGTGGCCCGCCACCACATCGGCCATCGAGGCGGAGGCGCCCCGATAGCTGACCAGCGTGAGGTCGGCGCCGGTCTTCTGCTTGAAGAGCTCCATGGCGAGCGTCGGCGACGTGCCGATACCCGAGCCGCCATACTGGTATTTGCCCGGCTCGGCCTTGGCGGCCGCGATCAGCTTGGCGACGGTGTCGTGCGCAAAACCGGGATGGCAGCACAAGAGGTTGGGCTGCGTGCCGATCCATGCCACGGTCTCGAAATCGGTGAAGGCGTTGTAGGGCGGCTTGGTAAAGAGATGCGGCACCAGCGCATGGCTGCCGATATTGCCCAGCAGCACTGAGTAGCCGTCCGCCGGCGATTTGGCGACGTTGTCGGCGGCGATCGACCCGCTGGCGCCGCTGCGGTTTTCGATGACGAAGGACTGGCCGAGATATTCGCCGAGCTTGACGCCCAGCCGGCGCGCGATGTTGTCCTGCGAACCGCCCGGGGTGAAGGGGCAGACGATGCGCACGCTGCGCGTCGGCCATTCGTCGCCTTCGGCCCAGGCCGCAGGTGCCACGGCCTGCCCGGCCAGGGGCAGCGCGCCGAGCGCAGAGGCGAATTGGCGTCTCCTCATAGGCTTGTTCCTGGGTCCCGACGACGCTTTCTTCATCGATGATGCATGAGCGGCGGCGGCGCGCCTAGGGGCTTGCCGCCCGGGCGGAACGATTGCCGACGGCGGACGTTCAGCAGCCATGAACACGGTGCGTAACGTTTCCCATGACCCGGCCCCGACCCCCACGGTCCTGGTGGCCGAAGACGAAATTCTGCTGCGCATGGTCATTGCCGGCTACCTGCGCGACTGCGGCTTCGACGTGGTCGAGGCCGGCGATGCCGACGAGGCGGTCCGCGTCCTGGAAGCGGGCGTCCGGGTCGATATCGTGTTCTCCGACGTCAACATGCCGGGCTGCCTGGACGGCTTCGGCCTGGCGCAATGGGTCCGCCGTGAGCGGCCCGGTCTGAAAATCATCCTGACGTCGGGTACCGCATGGACGGCGAAGGACACGAGCGAGCTCTGCGCGCACGCCCCGATCCTGGCCAAGCCCTACAATCATGCCGTTGTGGCACACCGGCTTCGCGCGTTGCTGGCGTGCTGACGGCAAGCGTTTCGACCTGAGGCTCCCCGGCCTTGTCCACCTTCCGCCATCGGGCATGATGGATCGACGGGAGGACCTCATGAACGGGCCAGCACATACCATCGACAAGGCGGACGAAGCGCAGCTTCTGGCCACCATCGACCGCTGGGTCGAACGCGAGGTGGCGCCCCGGGTCAAGGAATTCGACCATGCCGACCGCTGGCCGGCCGAGCTTGTCGAGCAGATGAAGGAGCTCGGCCTGTTTGGCGCCACCGTGAGCGCCGACTATGGCGGGCTTGGCTTGCCGGCGCGGACCTATGCCGAGATCGTCATGCGCGTGTCGTCGGTGTGGATGGCGCTCACCGGCATCTTCAACTCCCACCTCATGCTGGCGCTCGCCATCGAGAAGTTCGGCACCGAACCGCAGAAGCGCCACTGGCTGCCCAGGCTCGCCTCGGGCGAGGTGCGCGGCGGCCTGGCGCTGACCGAACCCGACGCCGGCACCGACCTGCAGGCGATCCGACTCGTCGCGCGGCGCGAGGGCGACCATTACGTGCTGAACGGCACCAAGACCTGGATCTCCAACGGCGTCGAGGGCTCGTGCTTCGCGCTCCTGGTCAAGACCGACCCGCAGGCCTCGCCGCGCTATTCCGGCATGAGCCTGTTCATCGCCCCCAAGGGGCCGGGCTTCCGGGTCGGCCGCAAGCTCGAGAAGCTGGGCTACAAGTCGATCGATTCGGCCGAGCTGATCTTCGAGGATTACCGCGTGCCGGCCGATCACTTGATCGGCGAGGTCGAAGGCCGCGGCTTCACCCAGGTCGCGGGCGGGCTGGAACTGGGCCGCATCAACGTCGCGGCGCGCGGCGTCGGCATCGCCGAGGGCGCGCTGCGGCTTGCCACCAGCTACGCCCAGATCCGCAAGACTTTCGGCAAGCCGATCTGCGAGCATCAGGCGATCCAGCTCAAGTTGGGCGAGATGGCGACGCGCGCCCGCGCCGCGCGGCTCCTCACACTCGACGCCGCCGACACCTTCGATCGCGGCGAGCGCTGTGACCTCGAGGCCGGCATGGCGAAATACTTCTCCTCGGAAGCGGCGCTGGAAAACAGCATCGAATCGATGCGCATCCACGGCGCCTACGGCTACTCCAAGGAGTACGACATCGAGCGCCTCTATCGCGACGCGCCGCTCACCTGCATCGGCGAGGGCACCAACGAGATGCAACGCATCATCATCGCGCGGCAATGGGTCAAGCGGAACGCCGTCCTATGAGCGCCAAGCCGCCCTCTGCAAAACCTCTTGAGGGCGTGCGGGTGCTGACGCTGGAGCAGTTCGGCGCCGGGCCTTACGGCACCATGTTCCTGGCCGAGCTGGGTGCCGAGGTGATCAAGGTCGAGGCGCCCGACGGCGATCCATCGCGTCATGTCGGGCCCTACAAGCTCGGCGCCGCAGACAGCGAATATTTCCAGGCCTGGAATCTCGGCAAGAAGAGCGTGAGCCTCGACATCAAGTCGACGGAGGGTCGGCGGCAGTTCGAGGCGCTGGCGAAGACGGCCGACTGCGTGGTCAACAATCTGCGCGGCACGCAGCCGGCCAAGCTCGGCATCGACTATGCAAGCTTGAAACATCTCAAACCCTCCATCGTCTGCCTCCACATCTCGGCCTATGGCCGCGCCAACGAACGCTCGGACTGGCCGGGCTACGACTTTTTGATGCAGGCCGAGGCGGGATTGATGGAGCTGACCGGCGAGCCGGACGGTCCGCCGACCCGCGTCGGCGTGTCGATGATCGACAGCATGAGCGGCTTGACGGGCATCGTCGGCCTGCTGAGCTGCCTGCTGCGTGCCCGCACGACGGGCCAGGGCTGCGACGTCGAGACCTGCCTCTACGACGTGGCCATGCATCAGCTCACCTATCCCGGCGTGTGGTACCTCAATGAAGGCGACGTCTCGCCCCGGGTGCCGCGCAGCGCGCACCTGTCGCTGGCGCCGGTTCAGACCTTCCCAACCAGGGATGGCTGGATATTCATCATGTGCATGACCCAGAAGTTCTGGCTGTCGCTGTGCAGGGCCATGGATCGCGACGAGCTTTTGGACGACCCGCGCTTTGCCGATCCCAACACCCGCGCCGTGAACCGTGCCGCGCTCACCGAAGCGCTCGATCCGACTTTCCGCACCTGCACCACCGCCCAGTGGCTCGAGAAGTTCAACGGTCTGCTGCCGGCCGCGCCGGTCTACCGGCTGGATCAGGCGCTCGACAGCGGCTTCGCGCGTGCCGCGGGCATGGTGTCGGCGGTGCCGCATCCGGTGAAGGGCAGCCTGCGCATGATCGCCAATCCCATCCGCATCGATGGCGAGCGGCCGGCGCAGGTCGCCTGTTCGCCGCTCGGCGCCGACAACGACAAGCTTCTGGGCAAAGCCACATGAAACTCGAAGGACTGAAGGTCGTCGACCTCTCGTGGTTCCTGCCGGGACCCTATCTCACCACCTCGCTGGCCGATCACGGCGCCACCGTGATCAAGGTCGAGCCGCCCGGCGAGGGCGACCCCGGCCGCCACATCCGGCCGCCGGACGCGCGCACCTCCGTCTTCTTCCGCAACATGGGTCGCGGCAAGAAGAGCGTCGTGCTCGATCTCAAGAGCGAGCGGGGCCGCGCCGATCTGTTCAAGCTGGCCTGCGAGGCCGACGTACTGGTGGAGTCCTTCCGCCCCGGCGTCGCCCAGCGCTTCGGCGTCGGCTACGAGGCGGTGAGCCAGAACAATCCCGGCATCGTCTATTGCTCGATCAGCGCCTTCGGCCAGGACGGCGCCTATCCCGGACGCGCCGCGCACGATCTGGCACTCGAGGCCATGACCGGCGTGCTGTCGCTGACGCTGGGCGACGACGGCCGGCCGGCCATCCCGGGCATTCCCGTCGCCGACCTGGTGAGCGGCCTGCATGGGCTGGCCGGCGTCCTGATGGCGCTGCTGCGCCGTCAGACCACCGGTCGCGGCGACTATCTCGACATCTCCATGCACGAGGCGCTGATGGCGTCGTGCGCCAATGTCGTGGGTTCGGCCTTCGCCGAGGGCAAGCAGCCGGACGTCAAGCAGCAGCGCACCACCGGCGGCTCGGCCTTCTATCGCGTCTACGAGACGTCGGACGGCCGCCAACTGGTGCTGGCCGGCCAGGAGATGAAGTTCGTGAAGAACCTTTTGGGCGCGCTCGGCCGGCCCGAGCTGGCGCCCTTGTGCGAATGGCCGGGGCCGCACCAGAAGCCGGTGGTCGAGCTGCTCGAAGCCGCCTTCAGGCAGAAGTCGCTGGATCATTGGATGAAGTGGCTCGACACGCTCGACATC
>JABCYT010000282.1 GCA_013290035.1 Alphaproteobacteria bacterium | reverse complement strand
TTCGCCGCCATCCGCGCCAAGGACATCGTCGTCCACCATCCCTACGAGAGCTTCGACGTCGTCGTGCAGTTCCTGCACCAGGCGGCGCGCGATCCGGCCGTGGTGGCGATCAAGCAGACGCTCTACCGCACCTCGGCCGATTCGCCGATCGTCAAGGAGCTGATCGCAGCCGCCGAGGCCGGCAAGACGGTGACGGCGCTGGTCGAGCTCAAGGCGCGCTTCGACGAGGAGGCCAACATCCGCTGGGCGCGCGATCTCGAGCGCGCCGGCGTGCAGGTCGTCTACGGCTTCATCGACCTCAAGACCCACGCCAAGGTCTCGATGGTGGTGCGGCGCGAGGCGCAGTCGACGCGCACCTATGTGCATTTCGGCACCGGTAACTACCACCCGATCACGGCGCGCATCTACACCGACCTGTCGTTCTTCACCTGCGATCCGGCGATGGGCCGCGATGCCGCGCGCCTGTTCAACTACATGACGGGCTACGCCCGGCCCGAGCAGATGGAGAAGATCGCCTTCGCGCCGGTGACCTTGCGGCCCAAGCTCTATGGCCTGATCGACGCCGAAATCGCCAACGCCAAGGCGGGTCGGCCCGCCGCGATCTGGGGCAAGCTCAATTCCCTGGTCGATGCCCAACTGATCGATCGGCTTTATGCGGCCTCGAAGGCCGGCGTGCAGATCGATCTGGTGGTCCGTGGCATCTGCTGCCTGCGGCCCGGCATGCCGGGCTTGAGCGAACACATCCGGGTCAGGAGCATGATCGGCCGCTTCCTCGAGCACGCGCGCATCGTCTGCTTCGGCAATGGCAAGCCGTTGCCGTCGCCCGATGCCAAGGTCTTCATCTCGTCGGCCGACTGGATGCCGCGCAACCTCGACCGCAGGGTCGAGCTCCTGTGCCCGGTCGAGAATCCGACGGTGCACGAGCAGGTGCTGGACCAGATCATGGTCGCCAACCTCAAGGACGACGGCCAGAGCTGGATCATGGCGCCGGACGGTTCCTACGGCCGCCCGCATCCGGGCAAGGAACCTTTCATCGCCCATCACTATTTCATGACCAACCCGTCCCTGTCCGGCCGGGGCAGCGCGCTGAAGCTGAGCGGCGCGGTCCCCCGGCTGGTGCTGCGCTCCTGAGGCGCGTCTTCCAGGAACCGGCAGCGGACGTCTCGGCGCCGCCCGCGGCGCCTGATCGCGTCCGAATCGCGGCTGATTTCCCGCGCGGTTTCGGGTAGAGGGAGCGCGCATGGACGGCGAATCGACCTTGGACGCCCCAGCTTCCGACGCCCCCGTCTCGGGCGGAGCCATCGGCAAGGGCCGCGTCGGTATCATCGACGTCGGCTCGAACTCGATCCGCCTCGTCGTCTACGAACGGGCAAGCCGGGCGCCGCTGCCGGTGTTCAACGAAAAGGTGCTGTGCGGCCTGGCCCGCGGCCTCGACGCCACCGGTCGCCTCAATCCCGACGGCGTCGAGATGGCGCTGGCCAACATCGACCGTTTCACGACGCTCGCGCACAACATGAAGGTGACGTCGCTCGACCTCCTGGCGACGGCTGCCGTGCGCGACGCCGCCGACGGCGAGGATTTCATGCGCGAGCTCGAGCGGCGGCCCGGCATAAAAGCCCATATCGTGAGCGGCAAGGACGAGGCGCGCTTCTCGGGGTTCGGCGTGATCTGCGGCATGCCCGACGCATCGGGCGTGATGGGTGATCTGGGCGGCGGCAGCCTCGAGCTGGTGGCGCTGGGGCAGGGCCGGCTCGGCGCCTCGAGCACGCTCCCGGTCGGACCGCTCCGGCTGATGTCGTCGGGCAAGAGCGATCCCAAGAAAACCGTGCTCGACGCCATCGAGAGCGTGCGCTGGCTGCGCGAGGAGACGGGCAAGACCTTTTATGCCGTGGGCGGCGCGTGGCGCTCCTTCGCCCGCCTGCACATGGAGCAGGCGGGCTATCCGCTGCACATCATCCATCACTACGAGGTCGCCGCCGAGGAGGTCCGCGCCGTGGCGCGGCTGATCGCGGTGCAGAGCGCCAAGTCGCTGGAGAAGATGCCAGGCGTGTCGCGCCGCCGCGTCGACACCCTGCCGCTCGCCTGCCTGGCGCTCGACCGGCTGTTGGCCGCGCTCAAGCCCAGGACCGTGGTGTTCTCCGCTTTCGGCCTGCGCGAGGGCTTCTACTATTCGCGCCTGAGCGAGGCCGAGCGGGCGCGCCATCCGCTGATCGCCTTCGCCGAGGAGCAGGGGGCGGACTGGCGGCGCTTCGACCTCGCGCCGTCCGAGATCTTCGACTGGCTCAGCCCGGTCTTTGCCGGCGAGAGCGAGGACGACCGCGTGCTGCGCACCGCCGCCTGCCACCTGAGCGACATCTCGTGGAACGACCATCCCGACTATCGCGCCGAGCAGGCCTATATCCGCGTGCTGCATCTGCCGGCGCCGGGCATGAGCCATCGCGAGCGCGCCATCCTGGCGATGACGCTCGCCTATCGCTACAAGAGCGACCCCAAGTCGGCGATGCTCGACACCGCGCTCAGGCTGTCCGATGGCCGGGGACGCAGCTTCGCGCGTCGCCTCGGCGCCAGCCTCAGGCTGGCCTACAACCTCTCGGGCGGCGCGCCCGGCCTGTTGCCGCAGATCCAGCTCCGGCGCACCGATCGCGAGCTGCGATTGATCGTGCCCGCTACCGCCAAGGGCAGCCTGGGCGACGTCACGGCGCGGCGTCTCGAGAGCGCGGCCGAGGCGTTCGAGCTCAAGCCGGTGATCGTGAGGGCTTAGAGCATATCTCGTTTGAGTCTTGCCGGACCGCAGGCCCGCCTCATGTGCTTTGGTGACGGCGCACATATGAGTATGAGCGGGCCTGGAGGCCCGCGGTCCGGCAAGAATGAGTTTAGTCTGCCGCCGTGGCCTTGGCCGGCGCGATCGGGATGAGCTTGGCCTGATCGCCCGCCAGGGACAGCGCCAGGCGGCCTTCGATCAGGTCCACCGCGTCGCTGCCGAACACCTCGCGGCGCCAGCCCCTGAGTGCCGCGATGTCGCGCTTGCCCGCGGCCAGGCGGTCGAGCTCGTCGGCGCTGGCGACCAGGCGGCCGGCGACGCCCGCCTGCTCGGCCTTGAGACGGAGCAGCGTGCGCAACAGGTCGACGACGGCGCTGGGTGCGCGCAGCTGCTCGGGCGGCTTGTCGCGCGTCGGCAGTTCGGCCTCCGGCACGGTGCGCGCCCGCTCGATCGCCTCCATGAGTTCGCGGCCCTGCCAGCCCTCGGCGAAGCCGCGGCCGAGGCCGCGCGTCATGGCGAGGTCCTCGGTGGTCTTGGGTGAGTGGCTGGCGATTTCGAGAAGCTGTTCGTCGCGCAACAGGCGCTGGCGCGGGATGTCGATGCGCTGGGCGGTGCGCTCGCGCCAGGCGGCGACCTCCTTCAACGTGCCCAGCAGGCGGGGCGAGGCGCCGCGCGGCTTCAGCCGGCGCCACGCCTGTTCGGGGTCGGCGCGGTAGGTCGCCGGGTCGTTCAGCACCGCCACTTCCTCGGTGATCCAGGAGAGGCGCCCGGACTTCTCGAGCTGGCGCCGAAGCTTTTCATAGACGACGCGCAGGTGGGTGACGTCGGACAGCGCATAGGAGATCTGCCGCTCGCTGAGCGGCCGGCGGCTCCAGTCGGTGAAGCGGCTCGACTTGTCGATCTTGGCCTTGGCGAGCTTGGTGGCGAGGGATTCGTACGATGCCGCCTCGCCATGGCCGCATACCATCGCCGCGATCTGGGTGTCGAAGAGCGGCTGCGGCACCTTGTTCATGCGCAGGTAAAAGATCTCGAGGTCCTGGCGCGCCGCATGGAAGACCTTCAGCACCTTGGCATTGGCCATCAGCTCGTCGAGCGGGCCAAGGTCGATGCCTTCCGCCAGGGCGTCGATCGCCGCCGCGTCGTCCGGGCCCGCCACCTGGGCCAGGCAGAGCTTGGGCCAGTAGGTGCGCTCGCGCATGAACTCGGTATCGACGGCGATGAATTCGGTCGCGGCCAGGGGCTTGCAGAAGGCCGCAAGGTCGTCGGTCGTGGTGATGAGTTTCATTAAGATTTCTCTATAGCGGGCCAGGCCCGCTGCGGCAAAGCCGGACCGCCAAAAAGCCCCGCTCGGCTTGACTTGGCCGGTCAATCCGTGCCTTTTGCCCGCCCATAAAAGCCCGGAAAATCAGTAATGTCTTCTGTCTACCGAACCCATACGTGCGGCCAGTTGCGGCCCGAGCATGTCGGCCGTCAGGCCCGCCTGTCGGGCTGGGTCCAGCGCAAGCGCGACCACGGCAACCTGCTGTTCATCGACCTGCGCGATCACTATGGCGTGACCCAGGTGGTGGTGGACGTTTCCAGCCCGGTGTTCGAGACCGCCGAGTCGGTGCGCGCCGAGAGCGTCATCACCGTGAGCGGCAAGGTGGTGGCGCGCGAGGCGGCCACCGTGAACCCCCGGCTCGCCACCGGCCAGGTCGAGCTCGACGCCGCCGAGATGGTCGTCCAGTCGATGGCCGAGACCCTGCCGATCCCGGTGCATGTCGAGAACGACACGACGCCCGAGGAGCTCCGGCTCAAATACCGCTTCCTCGACCTGCGCAAGGACAAGCTGCACAGGAACATCGTACTGCGCAGCCAGGTCATCGCCTCCTTGCGCCGTCGCATGATCGAGCAGGGCTTCATGGAGTTCCAGACGCCGATCCTGACAGCCGACAGCCCCGAGGGCGCGCGCTCGTACGTGGTGCCGAGCCGCCTCCATCCCGGCAAGTTCTACGCGCTGCCGCAGGCGCCCCAGATGTTCAAGCAGCTCCTGATGGTGTCGGGCTTCGACCGCTACTTCCAGATCGCGCCCTGCTTCCGCGACGAGGATGCGCGCGCCGACCGCGCGCCCGGCGAGTTCTACCAGCTCGATTTCGAGATGAGCTTCGTGACGCAAGAGGACGTGTTCGCTGCCCTCGAGCCGGTGCTGGGCGGCGTATTCGAGGAGTTCGCTTCGTTCGGCCGCGAGACGCCGCGCAAGGTGACGTCGTTCCCGTTCCCACGTATCCCTTATGCCGAGGCGCTGCTGACCTATGGCACCGACAAGCCCGACCTGCGTAACCCGCTCAGGATCGTCGACGCCGGCGAGGTGTTCGCCGGCTCCGATTTCAAGGTGTTCGCCGGTATCGTCGCCTCGGGCGGCGTGGTGCGAGCGCTACGCGCGCCCAAGGCCGCGAGCCAGCCCAGGAGCTTCTTCGACAAGCTGAACTCCTGGGCCCAGGGCGAGGGCAAGCCCGGTCTGGGCTACATCGTGCTCGAGGGCGGGGCGGGGAAGGGCCCGATCGCCAAGTTCGTCACCGGCGAGCGGCTGGCGAAGCTCAAGGCGCTGACCGGCGGCGAGGACGGCGACGCGGTGTTCTTCGTCGCCGACAAGCCCGAGGCGGCATGGAAGTTCGCAGGTCACGCGCGCACCAAGGTCGGCCAGGAAATGGGGCTGATCGCCGAGGACGCCTTCGAATTCTGCTGGATCGTCGACTTCCCGATGTTCGAGTACGACGAAACGGCCAAGAAGATCGACTT
>JABCYT010000281.1 GCA_013290035.1 Alphaproteobacteria bacterium | reverse complement strand
GATGCCAGTAGCGACGCAGCAGGTTGCCCATCTGCGTGGCCGGGCCGACCTCGGTCAGCGACTTGATGTAGGTGCCAGGCGCCCGGCCAAAGCCGGTGCCAACGTCACCGACACTCGACGTCGTTTCCATCCCGTTACTCTCTTGATCCGCGGAGCTTATTATTAACACGTTAAGCGTCCACCCTATCGCGGTCAATGCCAGGCCTCGGTTGGCGACGGCGGGTGAAGAGGAGTCGAAAAAAGAAAATCGCGCGCCGCGGAATAAGTCCCCGCCGCCGGCGTCTCCTTCCTGCAGCCCAACGTCTGCAGAGGAGATATCATGCTGAAGTCGCTCGCTTTTTCCGCCTTCGTCGCCGTGGCGCTTGCCGCGGGCGGCGCCCTTGCTGTCGAACCGGCCACCATGACACCCCCGATGGCCAAGAGCGGTATGTTCGTCAACGCCAAGGGAATGACGCTCTACACCTTCGACAAGGACACACCCGGCAAGTCGGCCTGCAACGGCCAATGTGCCCTCAACTGGCCGCCGGCGCTCGTCGCCGACAACGCCAAGGGTGCTGGCGACTGGACGATCGTCGTGCGCGACGACGGGCTGAAGCAGTGGGCCTACAAGGGCAAGCCGGTCTACACCTGGGTCAAGGACGCCAAGGCCGGCGATACGACCGGCGACGGCTTCATGAATGGCGCCTGGCACATCGCCAAGCCCTGACCGGTCAGGCTTGCGGACGGGGCGTCGGCGGCGTGCTTGCCGGCGCCCCTTTCCCTAGACTGCGCGCCATGGTCGATCCCGGCGCCCTGCTCGAACCCCTGATTCCGGCGCTGCGACGCTACGCCTACGCGCTGCTGCACGACCATGCGGCGGCCGACGATCTGGTGCAGGACACGCTCGAACGGGCGCTGTCGCGCTGGACTTCGCGGCGACCCGATGGCGAGCTGCGCGCCTGGCTGTTCGCCATCCTGCGCAACCTGAACATCGACGCCTACCGGCAAGCCCGGCGGCGGGGCGCGCAAGTGGAGGTCGACGAGGTCGACCATAGCGAGACGGCGACGCGTCAGGAGACGGCGCTCGAGGCGCGCGACGTGCTGGCGGCGCTCGATCAGCTGCCGGAGGAGCAGAAGTCGCTGCTGTTGCTGATCGGCGTCGAGGATTTCTCCTACAAGGAAGCGGCGCGCGTGCTGGACGTGCCGATCGGCACGGTGATGTCGAGACTGTCCCGGGCAAGACAAAGGCTGCGCTCGGTCGTCGAGAACGGCCCCGTCGCCCTGCTGCGGAGAGTAAAATGACGGGCGAAGACGTTCCCATTGACGAAGACGAGTTGCAGGCGTTCGTCGACGAACGCCTGGACGGGCCGCGCCGTGACGCCGTCGAGGCGCATCTGGCGCGCCATCACGAGCTCAGGGAAAGGATCGCGGCGGAGCGTCGCCAGCGCGCCAGCCTGCGTGCCCAGCTGCAGGGCAAGGCAGCCGAGCCCATCCCGGCGCGCCTGCGCATCGCCACCATCCAGGCCGCGCGACGCGCCCGCCTGGCCCGGCGCGTGAGCCTGATCGCCGCCGCGGCCGCGATCTTCGTGGTCGGCGCGAGCGCCGGCTGGTTCGCCAACAGCTTGCGGTCCGCCCAGCCCGTCCTGACAGCGCAAGTGCCGACCACGGCGATCGCCCAGGGCGCTGCAGCCGCCTACCGCACGTTCGTTGTCGAGGTGGCCCATCCGGTGGAAGTCGGTGTCGCCCAGGAAACGCACCTGCTGCAATGGCTGTCCAAGCGCCTCGGCCACAAGCTCGAAGCGCCCGATCTCGCACCGTTCGGCTATCGCCTGATGGGCGGACGCCTGTTGCCGGGCGGCAGCGGCGCCGCCGCGCAACTCATGTACGAGGACAGCGCCGGCAAGCGCCTTACCCTCTATGTCCGCGCGGCTGACGGCACGGAGACGGCCTTCCGTTTTCAGCAGGACGGCGATGCCGCCACCTTCGCCTGGATCGACCAGGGCTTCGGCTTTGCGGTGACCGCCACTGCGAGCCGCGAGGAATTGCTGCCGATCGCCGAGGCGGTCTACAAAGGCCTGACGTCCAAAGGTTGACGCGACTACTTTGCCAGCGCCGCTTCCTTGTTGAAGGTCGGGATGCCCTGCGTGCGATCGTCGAGCGCCTCGGCACCTTCCGTCGGCAGGATCTTCACATAGTTCAGCGCGCCATTGATATCGCCCTGCCAGACATCCTTGGGCAGGTCGTACACGAACTCGACGCCATAACCGTTGGGATCGTGGATGTAGAGACTGTGCGTCATGCCGTGCTCGACCCGGCGGTCGAATTTCACGCCCTTCTCCTGCAGGTACGCGAGGTGAGCCAGCCAGGCCTCACGCGTCGGCATCGTGATGGCGATATGGTTCACGGCACACGGCATGCCGAACATCGACCAGTTCTCGGGCGGCTTGGGCAGGTCGCGGTTCTCGACCAGGGCCACGTCGTGATGATGGCTGGTGCCGTCCTCCCGGATGCCCGAGTAGAAGCGCATCTTGGGTGGGTTCGGCCGTTCCTTGGTCGGAGTAAGCTGGCCGACCTGGCGGAAACCGACGACCTCGGTCCAGAAGCGGTGTGATTCCTCGATGTCGCGGACATTGAGCACCAAGTGGTTTATGCCACGCGGTGTTACCGGCTTATCCATGCGTTTTCCTCCACAGGGGTTAACGATCATACCGCCAAATCGCCCGGCTGTCGCAAGGGTCATTTCGCCGGATTTGTCAGGTCGTCAAACTCCCCCAGGGCACGCGGCGCCCAGCGGCTGCCATGGGCTCGCTCGATCAGCCGTGACAGAAACGGCCAGCGCCGGCGCCCGTCCTTGACCAGGGCGCGGCCGGTCTCGAATTCCATGGCCATCAGATAGAAGGCGAACAGGAAAAACGCCTCATGGAGGAACGGCACCAGCAGGGTGAGCGTCCCCAGCGCGAGCAGCAGCACGATGGCGAGGATCACGAGAGGCTTGCGCAGCATCGTCACTTCGAAGGATCCGTCAGATCCTCGAATTCCTTGAGATGGCTCGGCGCCCACCTGTGGTCACGGGCCCGTACGATCCAGCGGTCGAGGAACGGCCAGCGGCGTCGCGCCCGCTTCACCCATAGGCGGCCGGTCTCGAACTCGGTGGTAAGCAGATAGAGCGCGATCACGAAGAAGATCCAACCCTGCAGGACCGGCAACAGGCCGCCCACGACGGACATGATCAGGCAGCCCACGATCGCCAGCGCCATCAGTGGCTTGCGCACGGCACGACCTACAGATGGATCGGCTTGTCCCACGCGGCCAGCGCCGCTTCCTTCGTCGCCTCGTTGACCGTGGGATGGGCGTGGCAGACGCGGCCGATATCCTCGGCCGAGGCGGAGAACTCCATGGCCATGACCGCCTCGGCGATCATGGTGCCGGCTTCGGCGCCGATGATGTGCACGCCCAAGACCTCATCGGTCGCCTTGTCGGCCAGCACCTTCACGAAACCCTCCGTGGCGCCATTGGCGCGGCTGCGCGGATCGGCGGTGAACGGATACTTGCCGGCCTTGTAGGCAACGCCCGCGGCCTTCAACTGTTCCTCGGTCTTGCCGACCCATGCCACCTCGGGCTGGGTGTAGATGACCGAGGGCACGAGGTTCCAGTCGACGTGGCCCTTCTGGCCGGCGATGGTCTCGACGCAGGCGACGCCGTCCTCGCTCGCTTTGTGGGCCAGCATCGGTCCGTCGATCACGTCGCCGATGGCGTAGATGCCGGGCACCGAGGTCTGGAACTGCCCGTCGACGGCGATACGGCCGTGCGCCGTCAGCTTCACCCCCACCTTGTCGAGGCCCAGCCCTTCGACGAGCGGCCGCCGGCCGATGCTAACCAGCACGATATCGGCTTGCAGGGTCTCTGCCGTGCCGCCTTTCGCAGGCTCTACGGTCAGGGTCACGCCGGAGTCGGTCGTCTCCGCCTTGGTGACCTTGGAGCTCAACTTGAACTTCACCCCCTGCTTGGTAAGCGAACGCTGGAACTGCCGAGTGATCTCGTCGTCGACACCGGGCGTGATGCGATCGAGGAACTCGACCACCGTCACCTCCGACCCCAGGCGCCGCCATACCGAGCCCAGCTCGAGCCCGATGATGCCGGCACCGACCACCACGAGGTGCTTGGGCACCTCGGCAAGCTCGAGCGCGCCGGTCGACGACACGATCTTCTTCTCGTCGACGGCAACGCCGGGCAGCGGCACGACCTCCGAGCCCGAGGCGATCAGGATATTCCTGGCCGCCAGCGTGTCCTTGACCGCACCGTCGTCGCCCAGCACCACGACCGAGCCCGCTTTCTCGATGCGGCCAGTGCCCTGGAACGAGGTGATCTTGTTCTTCCTGAACAGGAAGGCGACGCCCTTGGTGGTGGCTTCCACCACCTCGCTCTTGCGCTTCATCAGCTGGGCGAAGTCGAGCTTGGGCGGGCCGAGCACGATGCCGTGGACGCCAAGGTCGTGACCCGCCTGTTCGAACAGGTGCGTGGATTGCAGCAGCGCCTTGGACGGAATGCAGCCGACATTGAGGCAGGTGCCGCCGAAGGTGGCGCGCTTTTCGACCACCGCCACCTTCATGCCGAGCTGGGCGGCGCGAATCGCCGCCACGTAGCCGCCCGGACCGGTGCCGATCACCACCAAGTCAAATGTCTCGTTGGCCATGAAAAAGCCCTCACACGCCGAGCAACAGCCGCTCGGGATCCTCGATGCATTCCTTGACCCGCACCAGGAACAGCACGGCCTCGCGGCCGTCGATGATGCGGTGATCGTAGGAGACGGCGAGATACATCATCGGCCGCAACTTGATCTCGCCGCCCACCGCCATGGGGCGCTGCTGGATCTTGTGCATGCCGAGGATGGCCGACTGCGGTGGATTGAGGATCGGAGTCGACATCAGCGAGCCGTAGACGCCGCCGTTGGAGATGGTGAAGGTACCGCCGGTCAGGTCGGCAATGGTGAGCTTGCCGTCGCGCGCCTTGTGGCCGAGCTCGGCGATGCCTTTTTCGACGCCGGCGAAGGACAGTATGTCGGCGTCGCGCAGCACCGGCACGACCAGGCCCTGCGGCGTGCCGACGGCAACGCCGATGTCGTAGTAATTCTTGTAGACGAGGTCGTCGCCCTCGATCTCGGCATTGACCGACGGCAGCTCCTTGAGGGCTGCGATGCAGGCCTTGACGAAGAACGACATGAAGCCCAGCCGCGCGCCGTGCTTCTTCTCGAAATCCTCCTTGAGCCGCTCGCGCAGGGTCATGACCGCCGTCATGTCCACCTCGTTGAAGGTGGTGAGCATGGCCGCGGTGTTCTGGGCCTCCTTGAGACGATTGGCGATGGTGCGGCGCAGCCGGGTCATGCGCACCCGCTCCTCGCGGTCGGCGCGCAACCGCGGGCCGGCGGGAACCGCGGGCTTCGCGGCGGGGGCCAACGGCGCGGGAATGGAGGAAAGCGCCGCCAGCACGTCGGCCTTGGTGGCGCGGCCGTCCTTGCCGGTGGGCTGGATCGCCGAGGCCGCCACGCCCGTCTCCTCGACGAGC
>JABCYT010000280.1 GCA_013290035.1 Alphaproteobacteria bacterium | reverse complement strand
CGCGGCACCGAGAAGCTGATCGAATACAAGAGCTACCTGCAGGCGGTGCCGTATTTCGACCGGCTCGACTACGTCTCGCCGATGAGCCAGGAGCACGCCTACGCGCTGGCGGTCGAGAAGCTTCTGGGCATCACCGTGCCCGAGCGCGGCCAGTATATCCGCGTGCTGTTCGCCGAGATCACCCGCATCCTGAACCACCTGCTGAACGTCACGACGTTCGCCATGGATACCGGCGCGCTCACCCCGCCGCTGTGGGGCTTCGAGCAGCGCGAGCTCCTGATGGAATACTACGAAGGCGTGAGCGGCTCGCGCATGCACGCGGCCTATTTCCGCCCCGGCGGCGTGCACCAGGACCTGCCGGACGGCATGCTCGATTCGATGGATGGGTGGATCAAGCAGTTCTACCCGTTCATGAAGGACATCGAGAAACTGCTGAACGACAATCGCATCTTCCGCCAGCGCACCGTTGATATCGGCGTCGTCGGCCCGCAGCAGGCGCTCGATTGGGGCTTCAGCGGCCCGCTGATCCGCGCCTCGGGAATCCCGTGGGACCTCCGCAAGTCGCAGCCCTACGACGTCTACGACCGCATGGATTTCGACATTCCGGTCGGCAAGTCCGGCGACTGCTTCGCGCGCTATCTCGTGCGCATCGAGGAGATGTACCAGAGTGCGCGCATCATGGAGCAGTGCGTGGCCGCGCTGCGCACCGTCACCGGGCAGGTGCGCGTCGACGACCGCAAGATCTCGCCGCCGCGGCGCGGCGAGATGAAAGGCTCGATGGAAGCGCTCATCCACCATTTCAAGCTCTACACCGAGGGCTACAAGGTGCCGGCCGGCGAGACCTACACCGCCGTCGAGGCGCCCAAGGGCGAGTTCGCCGTCTATCTCGTGTCCGACGGCACCAACAAGCCCTATCGCTGCAAGATCCGCGCGCCGGGTTTCCCGCACCTGCAGGCGCTCGACATGATGACCAGGGGCCACCAGCTCGCCGACATGTCGGCGAATATCGGCTCGCTCGATATCGTGTTCGGCGAGATCGACCGCTAGGAGGCGATGAGATGTCGATGATCACCGCCGATCCCAAGGATGTGCCGCACGTCGAGCACTTCGCCTTCACGCCCGACAATCTGGCGAAGGCGCAGGTGCTGATGGCGAACTATCCGCCCGGCCGCCAGGCAAGCGCCGTGATCGGCGTGCTCGACCTCGCCCAGCGCCAGCAGGGCTGGCTGCCGCGGGCGGCGATGGTCGAGGTGGCGAAGCTCCTCGAAATGGCGCCGATCCGCGTCTACGAGATCGCCACTTTCTACACGATGTTCCAGCTCAAGCCGCGCGGCAAGTACCTGCTGCAGGTCTGCACCACGACGCCGTGCTGGCTGCGCGGCTCGGACGCGGTGATGAAGGCCTGCCAGCACGCCGCCGACGGCGAGACCTTCAGCGTTCAGGAAGTCGAGTGCCTGGGCGCCTGTGTCAACGCGCCGGTCGTGCAGATCAACGACGATTTCTACGAGGACCTCGACGAGGCTTCGATCAACAAGGTGCTCGACGCCTTCCGGCGCGGCGAGAGTCCGAAGGCCGGGCCGCAGGTCGACCGCCAGACATCGGCGCCGCAAGGCGGACTGACCACGCTCAGGAGCGAGTAGGCGATGCTTGCCGACAAGGACCGCGTCTTCACCAACCTCTACGGCATCCACGACTGGCGCCTGGCCGGCGCCCGCGCGCGCGGCGCCTGGGACGATACCAAGGCGATCCTCGACAAGGGCCACGACGCCATCATCGACGAGATGAAGAAATCCGGCCTGCGCGGCCGCGGCGGCGCCGGCTTCCCGACCGGGCTGAAATGGTCCTTCATGCCCAAGGAGGTCAAGGACCGGCCGCACTACCTCATCGTCAACGCCGACGAGTCCGAGCCCGGCACCTGCAAGGATCGCGACATCATGCGTCACGACCCGCATCTACTGGTCGAGGGCTGCCTGGTGGCGGGCTTCGCCATGCGGTCGCACGCGGGCTATATCTACATCCGCGGCGAGTTCTACAACGAAGCCCAGAACCTGCAGGCGGCGATCCGCGAGGCCTATGACGCGGGCCTTCTGGGCAAAAACGCCTGCGGCTCGGGCTGGGACTTCGACCTCTACCTCCATCGCGGCGCCGGCGCCTATATCTGCGGCGAGGAGACGGCGCTGCTCGAAAGCCTCGAGGGCAAGAAGGGCATGCCGCGGCTGAAGCCGCCGTTCCCGGCCGGCTCCGGCCTCTACGGATGCCCGTCGACGGTGAACAACGTCGAGTCGATCGCGGTTGCCCCCACCATCCTGCGCCGCGGCGCCACCTGGTTCGCCGGCATCGGCCGGCCCAACAACACCGGCACCAAGCTCTTCTGCATCTCGGGCCATGTGAACAAGCCCTGCAATGTCGAAGAGGAGATGGGCATCCCGCTGCGCGAGGTGATCGAGCGTCATGCCGGCGGCGTGCGCGGCGGCTGGGACAATCTTCTGGCGGTGATCCCGGGCGGCGCGTCGGTACCGCTCCTGCCCAAGTCGATCTGCGACACGGTGCTGATGGATTTCGACTCGCTGCGCGACCAGAAGACGGGCCTCGGCACGGCCGCGGTCATCGTCATGGACAAGTCGACCGACGTGGTGAAGGCGATCGCGCGGCTCAGCCAGTTCTACAAGCACGAGAGCTGCGGCCAGTGCACGCCGTGCCGCGAGGGCACCGGCTGGATGTGGCGGGTCATGGAGCGCATGGTGCTGGGCAATGCGCACATCGAGGAGATCGATGCGCTGGACGACGTCACCCGGCAGGTCGAGGGCCACACGATCTGCGCGCTGGGCGACGCGGCGGCCTGGCCGATCCAGGGGCTGATCCGCCATTTCCGTCCCGAGATGGAGCGCCGCATTCGCGCGCGCACCGAAAAACTGGCGGCCGAGTAGGGCAGGGAGCAGGCAATGCCCAAGGTCAAGGTCAACGGCGTCGAGTTGGAGGTGCCGGCCGGCTTCACGGTCCTGCAGGCCTGTGAGCTGGCGGGCGTCGAGATCCCGCGCTTCTGCTACCACGAACGCCTTTCCATCGCCGGCAATTGCCGGATGTGCCTGGTCGAGGTGAAGCCCGGCCCGCCCAAGCCGCAGGCGAGCTGCGCGCTGCCCATCGCCGACAAGCAGGAGATCTTCACCACCACGCCGATGGTCGAGAAAGCGCGCAAGGGCGTGATGGAGTTCCTGCTCATCAACCATCCGCTCGACTGTCCGATCTGCGATCAGGGCGGCGAGTGCGACCTGCAGGACCAGGCGATGGGCTACGGCTTCGACCGCAGCCGCTTCCACGAGAACAAGCGCGCCGTGCCCGACAAGGAGCTGGGGCCGCTGGTCAAGACGTCGATGAACCGCTGCATCCACTGCACGCGCTGCATCCGCTTCGCCACCGAGGTGGCGGGCGTCGAGGAGCTGGGCGCCACGGGCCGCGGCGAAGACATGGAAGTCACGACCTATGTCGAGCATGCGCTCACCACCGAGCTGGCCGGCAATCTGGTCGATCTCTGCCCGGTCGGCGCGCTGACCTCCAAGCCTTACGCCTTCGAGGCCCGGTCGTGGGAGCTCACCAAGACCGAATCGGTCGACGTGCTCGATGCGCTGGGCGCCAACATTCGCGTCGACACGCGGGGCGCGCAGGTGATGCGCGTGCTGCCGCGCCTCAACGACGACGTGAACGAGGAGTGGATCTCCGACAAGACGCGGCACGCCATCGACGGCCTGCGCCATCAGCGGCTCGACCGGCCCTATGTGCGCCGTGGCGGCAAGCTCGCGGAAGCGACCTGGGACGAGGCCTTCGCCGCCATCGCCGCCAAGCTCGCTACCATCGACGGCGCCAGGGTGGCGGCGATCGCGGGCGACCAGTGCGATGCCGAATCCATGGTGGCGCTCAAGGACCTGATGACGGCGCTGGGCTCGCCCAACGTCGATTGCCGCCAGGACGGCGCCAGGCTCGAGGGCGGCCCGCGCGGCAGCTACATCTTCAATCCCGGCATCCGCGGCATCGATCAGGCCGATGCGATCCTGCTGGTCGGCACCAATCCGCGCACCGAATCGCCGGTGCTGAACGCGCGCATCCGCAAGCGCTACCTGCACGGTCGTTGCGCCATCGGCAGCGTCGGCCCGGTCGCCGATCTCACCTATCCGGTCGAGCGGCTGGGCGCCGGGCCTGCGTCGCTGCGCGACCTGCTGGACGGCAAGACGGGCTTCCTCGAGAAGCTGAAGGCCGCCAAGAACCCGCTGATCATCGTCGGCATGGGCGCGCTGGCGCGCGAGGACGGCGCGGCGGTGCTGGCGATGGCCCGCGAGCTCGTCGACAGGCTGGGCGCCGTGCGCGCCGACTGGAACGGCTTTGCCGTCCTACATACCGCGGCGGCGCGCGTGGGCGGCCTCGATCTCGGCCTGGTGCCGGGCGAGGGCGGTCGCGACGTGGCGGGCATCCTGGCCGGCTGTGAGAAGCGTGAGATCGACGTCGTCTACTTGCTGGCTGCCGATGAGATCGACACCAAGCGGCTCGGCAAGGCCTTCGTGATCTACCAGGGCCATCACGGCGATATCGGCGCACACCGCGCCGACGTGATCCTGCCTGGTGCGGCCTATACCGAGAAGCCCGGCACCTACGTGAACACCGAAGGTCGCGTCCAGCTCGCGTTCCGTGCCGGTTATCCGCCGGGCGATGCCCGCGAGGATTGGGCGATCCTGCGCGCGCTGTCGGAGCGGCTGGGCAAGACGCTGCCGTACGATACGCTGGGCCAGGTCCGTGCGCGGCTGGTTGCGGTGAACAAGAGCTTTGCAGCACTCGACCAGCAGGAAGCGGGCGCCTGGGGCGGCTTCGGCGATCCGGGCAACCTCTCGGATGCGCCATTCGTCTCGCCGATCGCCAACTTCTACATGACCTGCCCGATCAGCCGCGCTTCCAAAACGATGGCCGAATGCATCGCTTCCCGCGCCCAGCTCATGGCGGCGGAGTAGCCGATGTCCGCCGACCTGATCCATTTCTTCACCGTGAACTGGTTCGGCCAGTTCATCGTCATTCTCGCCGAGTGCCTGCTGGTCACGGTGCCGCTGCTCCTGGCCGTGGCCTACATGACCTATGCCGACCGCAAGATCTGGGCTTCGATCCAGCTCCGCCGCGGCCCCAACGTGGTCGGGCCCTTTGGCCTGTGGCAGCCCTTCGCCGACGGCTTGAAGCTGCTGCTCAAGGAGACGATCGTCCCCTCGAGCGCCAACGCGGTGCTGTTCATCTTAGCGCCCATGATCACCTTCATGACGGCGCTGATCGCCTGGGCGGTCATGCCCTTCGGTGACGGCTGGGTCATCGCCGACATCAATGTCGGCATTCTCTATCTCTTCGCCATCTCCTCGCTCGGTGTCTACGGCGTCATCATCGCCGGCTGGGCGTCGAACTCGAAATACGCCTTCCTGGGCGCATTGCGTTCGGCGGCGCAGATGGTGTCCTACGAGGTCTCGATCGGTTTCGTGTTCATCACGGTCCTGCTCTGCGTCGGCTCGCTCAATCT
>JABCYT010000279.1 GCA_013290035.1 Alphaproteobacteria bacterium | reverse complement strand
GGATGGTCGTATCGTACTGGCTGGTGTAGGGCGTGACGTGACCGACCAGCAAGTTCTGATGATGCTGCTGGCGTCGCGCCAGGACCGTCGTGGCGATGGCGATGCCGAAGCTGCCGCCCAGGTTGCGCATCATGTTGATCAGCGCCGAGGCATCGTTGTTCTTGGCCGGCGGCAGGCCGAGAAAGGCGATGGTGTTGACCGGGATGAACAGCATGCCGAGCCCGACCGACTGGTAGATGCGCGCCCACGCCACCGTGGCGTAGTCGACATTGGTGTCGAAGCGCATCATGTTGAACAGCGCGAGCGACGTGGCGACCAGGCCGATCGCGACGAGCCAGCGCGCGTCGACCCGGCCGATGAGCGCACCGACGATCGGCATCATCATCATGACGGCAAAGCCGCCGGGCGATATCACCTTGCCCGCTTCGGTGGCGGTGTAGCCCAGCACGGACTGCACGTAGAGCGGCAGCAGCACGGTGCTGCTGAGCAGGATGAAGCCCAGCATGAACATCAGGATGTTGCCGAGCGCGAAGTTGCGGTTGGCGAGCAGGCGCAGATCGACAATCGGACGGGGGCTGCGCAGCTCCCAGACCACGAAGGCGGCGAGTGCCACGACGGCGACCAGGGAAAGATTGGTGATGAAGGCGGACGACCACCAGTCGTCCTCCTGTCCTTTGTCGAGCACGACCTGCAGCGCACACATGCCGACGACCAGGAACGAGAACCCGATGGTGTCGAAGCGGAGGCCGTCCTTGAACCGCGTCTTGAGGGCGGCCACGCGTTCGGGCGGATCGACGATCACGCGCGACGCCAGCAGCGACAGCAACACACCGACCGGCACGTTCAGCAGGAAGACCCAGCGCCACGAGAAGTTGTCGGTGATCCAGCCGCCGAGCGTCGGCCCGATCGCCGGCGCGAACACGACGGAGATGCCGTAGATGGCGAAGGCCTGGCCGCGCTTGTTCGGCGGAAACGCGTCGGCCAGGATCGCCTGCGCATTGGGTTGCAGGCCGCCGCCGGTGATGCCCTGCAAGGCGCGCGCCACGATCAGCAGCGGCAGGCTGGGCGCCAGGCCGCACATCAGCGAGGTGACGCTGAATCCCGCGATGCAGCCCAGGAAATAGCGGCGGCGGCCGATCGCGTTGGCGAGCCAGCCGCTCATCGGCAGGACGATGGCGTTGGCCACGAGGTAGGAGGTGAGGACCCAGGTCGCTTCGTCGAGGCTCGCCGCCAGGCTGCCGGCGATGTGCTGCAGGGCGACGTTGGCGATCGAGATGTCGAGCACCTCCATGAAGGCGGCGAGTCCGACGGTGGGCGCGACCAGCCAGCGGCGTGCTCCGTCTCCCGGGTTTGCCATCTCAGCGCACCTTCACGCTCGGCACCACCGACATGCCGGGGCCGAGCGGCCGGCCCGCATCCAGCGGATCGTCGAACACGATCTTGACCGGAACGCGCTGCACGACCTTGACGTAGTTTCCCGTGGCGTTCTCGGGCGGCAGCAGGCTGAAGGCCGGACCGCTGCCGCGCTGGAAGCTGTCGACGTGGCCGCGGAAGGTCTTGTCGGGATAGGCGTCGATGGTGATCTCGACCGGCTGGCCGACACGCATCAGGACGAGTTGCGATTCCTTGAAATTGGCGGTTATCCAGACCTCGAGCGGCACCAGGGCGATCAGGTTCTGCCCGACCTGCACATAGTCGCCGGGCGAGACGTTCTTGTGCGCAATCGTCCCGGCCTGGGAGGCGACGACCTCGGTGTAGGAGAGATCGAGCCGCGCCTGTTCGACCTGCGCCGCCGCGCTTCTGAGGACGGCCTCCGCGGTGTCGATCTGGCTCCGCGTCACGGCGAACTGCGCCTCCGCCGCCTCGAGGCCTCGCTGTGCCGCGACCAGGGCCGCCGCGGTCCTCCGGGCGGCCGCGGTGGCGTCGTCGAACGCCTGTTGGGAGGCCGCCAGCTTGGCAACCAGGGTCTCGCTGCGCTTGAGCTGGTGAATCGCGTTCGTCGCATTGGCTTCGGCGACGTCGACCTGGGCGCGCGCCTGGTGCGCGTTGGCCTCGACCACCGCCCGCTGCGCTCTCGCCTGCGCGAGGGCACCCGCCGCATTCGCCCGGTTCGCTTCGGCCTGATCGAGTTTTGCCCGAAGCGGAGCCGGGTCGATCTTGACCAGGAGCTGGCCGGGCGCCACGGCCTGGTTGTCGTCGACCGGCACGAGCGCCACGCGCCCCGCCACCTGGGGCGCAACGCGCACCATGTGGGCATCGATGAAGGCGTCGTCGGTCGATTCGTACTGGCGCGCCTCGAGCCACCACAGCGTGCCGCCGCCCAGCGCCGCGAGCCCGGCCACGGCGACGACCAGCAGCACGACCGGTCGCCGCCGCCGACGGCGCGGGACCCGCGCCGCGACGGGCGGCGCCAGCGGCTTCAGCCCGGCGTCCTTGGGTCCCAGCGGATGGTCCGGCGGGGCGGATTGATCGGGGCTCATGGCGCCGCTCCGTTGCGCCGCTGTTGGCGCCGAGAACGCGATCGCGAATTTTGCCGCGGCTTGCCGCCCGCGGGGCCGCCGCGCGCGCGGTCCGGCCGAACGCTCTGCAGCAGGATCTGCAGGTGGGCGCGGCACAGTGAGTCCGCATCGAGGGGACGGCGTTCGTGGCGGGCGAACGAGTGGCGCCACAGCATGCCCAACACCATGGGCGCCACGACGCAGTAGGCGGTGCTTTCGACATCCATCGGGCGGAACTCGCCGCGCGCGACACCGGCCTTCAGCACGCGCCGAACCAGGCGCAGCCCGCGCTGGATGACTTCCTCGAGATAGAAGCGCGCGATGTCGGGGAAATTGCCGGCTTCGGCGATGACGATCTTGGGGATGGCACTGGCCGGCGCCACCATCGCCGCCTGCAGGCGGGCGATCAGCTGTTCGAGCAGCGCCGGCGCGGGCGCGCTGGAGTGCGCCACCAGCGCCTCGCCGAGGACGATGTTGGGCACGACGGCCTGGCGCACCACCGCCTTGAACAGCTCCTCCTTGTTGGCGAAGTAGAGGTAGAGCGTCCCCTTGGTGACGCCGGCGCGGCGCGCCACGTCGTCGAGGCGGGTCGCAGCGAAGCCGCGCTCGGCAAAACAGGCGAGGCTCGCGGCGACAATCTCGCCCGGCCGCGCATCCTTGCGGCGCCGCCAGCGGGTCGACGGGGTGGGAAGCGACATCGCGGTCATTTAATAACTTACCAGCCGGTTATTTACTGGACAAGGCGGCTGGACGCCCATCTTTGCCGGGGGCGCGCCACTCCAGCGGCGTGCCCCCGGCACTAGGCGGCGAGCGCGCCCAGCGCGTTGCGCAGCGAGTCGCTCGGGATCTGCATCAAGCCGCTGAAGGGATGGTTCATTTCCAAGATCAGGTAGATCGCGCCGGAGGCCGACAGGGCGATGATCGCCAGGGCGACGCCGCCTGTCGGGTTGATCGGGGAAAACAGCGTGAAGCTCGCCAGCAGGATGGTCAGCCAGAAAACCAGCACCGCCAGAAGAGGCGTCGGCAGACCCGCATCCGACTGCTCGAACAGCAGCACGCGCGACTCGGTGATGCCGGTCATGGTGCGAAGGGCCACGAACTTGAGGTTGCGTTGAACGTCGTTCTGCGGCGCCAGGGCCTCGATGGCCGTATAAACGAGATCGCCCTCCACGCTCGGCCGGTAGGGCGCTCCCGTCGATGACTTCAAGGCGCGCTCGCCCCAGATCCGATCGATCAGCGCGCCGATCGCCTCTCGTTGCCGTTCACGGGCGGGCCGCGCCTCCGGTCCGTAGCGCTCGAGCTGGCCGTCGAGCAGGACCAGCTTCGCCGCGATCTGCCGGACCTCATTGCGCTGGGTGTCGTAGACATTCTTGGCCGAGGTGATCAGCAAGCCCAGCACCAGCGCGGAGAGCGTGGCAATCAGGGCGGAGCCCAGCCGGACGACATCCTTCGAATGGTCGTTGAGATGGTGCTGCGGCAAGCTCCTGCGAAGCACGACGCCGGCCGCCGCGCCGCCCAGCATGATGACGAACGCGACAAGAGAAATTGCTAGAGCGCTCAATGATGGTCCTCAGGCATTGCTTCGAGCCGCGCTCACCGCAATTCCAGCTGTCTCGATGGGTGTTCCTTGTAGCACAGGCGAACGGCTGTGCTCGGCCAGACTCTATGGATGTTGGCCCTATCGCTCGCGCGGTGGCTGGTCCGGGGCAGGGTCGGGATCGGTCGATCGCGCGACCATTTCGTCGTGCGAATCCTTGATTGCGATGAGCACTTCTCCGGGACTCGTCCGCACCGACATCTGCTTGGCTTCGTGGTCGGTCCTGTTCTTCAGCGTGGGACTATCCCGTCGAAGCTCCTCGATGAGTTCGATGACCTTGGCGACCTTTCGCTCGGTCACACTTGCCAGTTCAAGCGTCATCTGCTCGCGCAGTTCGGCAAGTTGGTCGGCGCGGCGTTGCGTCGACAGGATGAGAATGCCCATGACCAGGCCCAGGAAGGTGAGCACCTCGAACAACCAGGGAAACGGCGGCGCATCCATGATGGCGTAGCCAGCGAGTGGCGCCATCAAGTTGACGGCGATCCACAAGGCAACGCCAAAGACGACACCCACCAGGACCGTCGGCCGGGCCAGCCGGGCGGTCCATTCATCCATGAATTTCTCGATGGGCGTTCGCTTCAGGTGGTGGTCCGAATGGATCTGCGCGACCGCATCCACCGTTTCGGCAATATGCGAGGGCAGGATCGTGCTCTTCGATTGGGTCGGGGATTTGGGGTCGATCACGATCTGCCACGCTGGCGGGGATGAAGCTGAACAGCCTTGCTCTAACGTCGGGCAGGGGTCCGACGTTGCCTCCTGGCCCAGCCGACGCCGGTCGCCGCTGTAACGCCCGCGCAACAGCGGCTTCCTAAGCTGCGGTCCCGCGACAAACATGACCGGAGGTACGGCTGTGACGCAAAACCGGTTCCCTCTCTTGATGCCCCGCCGCGCGCTGCTCCGCGCCGGGGTCGCTGCCGGCGCCGGCCTCGCCGTCGGCCGCGCCGGCCTTGGCGCCGCGCGGGCGCAGGGCGCCTCCGCCCCCGCCGTCGTCACGCCGGACGCCCAGCGGCCGCAGGTTCCCTTCGGGGCGATGAGCGGCGACGTCACCGCCGACCGCGCCATCGTCTGGTCCAAGACCGACCGGTCGGCCCGCATGATCGTCGAGTATGCGACGACGGAGACCTTCAAGGACGCACGGAGGATCGTCGGGCCGGCGGCGCTCGAGGACACCGACTTCACCGCCCGCGTCGATCTGGGCGGCCTGCCGGCGGGCCAGCAGATCTTCTACCGCGTCGTCTTCCAGGATCTGAAGGACGTCAACACGTCGAGCGCGCCGGTCGCCGGCAGCTTCCGGACGCCGTCGCTGGCGCGGCGCGACATCACCTTCGTCTATTCCGGCGACGAGGCCGGCCAGGGCTGGGGCATCAATCCGGAATGGGGCGGCTACAAGCTCTACGAGATGATGCGTCAGACCAGTCCCGACTTCTTTATCCACTCGGGCGACCAGATCTAC
>JABCYT010000278.1 GCA_013290035.1 Alphaproteobacteria bacterium | reverse complement strand
TGGCCGTGATGCCCCATTGCGGCGTCGCGGTGGGCGCATTGTGGCCCAGCATGCGGGCTTCCGGCTCGAAGGGCGCGGCGTACCAGGCCAGCGCCTCGATGCCCAGATGGTCGAGCTTCTGCAGGGTCTCGCTGCCGCGGATCTTCATCGCCGAGGAGACCGCGCCCGGATTCTTGCCGCGGCTCAGGTCGGACAGCACCTGTATCTCGACCATCTCCAGCGCCTGCACCTCCATCTCGGCCTCGGCCAGCCGCTCGGCAAAGCCGCGCTCGCCCAGCAGCCGGCCCGAACCGTCGGCCGCCTCCTCCCTGGCGATGCGCCTGATGTCCTCGATGCGGGCATAGAGGTTGGGCGTATAGGCATCGCCGCCGCGCTCGAACTCGAGCAGGTATTTGGCGACCGTCCAGCCGGCATTCTCCGGGCCGATGCGGTTGGCGACCGGCGTCCGCACATTGTCGAAGAACACCTGGTTGACCTCGTGGTCGCCGGCCAGGGTCAGGATCGGCGCCACGCTGAGGCCGGGAGCCTGCATCGAATCGATCAGCACGAAGGAGATGCCGTCCTGCGGCTTGCCTTCGGTCGAGGTCCGCACCAGGCAGAACATGTGATCGGCGACATGCGCGCCCGTCGTCCAGATCTTGGTGCCGTTGATGACGTAGTCGTCGCCGTCGCGCACCGCGCGGGTCTTCAGGCTGGCCAGGTCGGAGCCCGAGCCCGGCTCGGAATAGCCCTGGCAGAAGACGATGTCGCCCGACACGATCGCCGGCAGGTACTTGGCCTTCTGCTCCGGCGTGCCGTATTTCATGATCACCGGCCCCACCATGCGCAGCCCCATGGCGAAGATGCGCGGCGCGTCGGCCGCCGTGCTTTCGCGCGAGAAGATGTAACGCTGCGTGGCGTTCCAGCCGGTGCCGCCATATTCCTTGGGCCAGGCCGGCGCCGACCAGCCGCGCCGGGCCAGCACCTTGTGCCAGCGCATACCGGCTGCAATATCGGCGAACACGCCGCCCGTCTTGCGGCCGGCCTCGCGCAGATCCTCGCTCAAATTTTCGTCAAGGAAACGGCGGACCTCGTCGCGGAAGGCTTCGTCCTCGTGGCTGAGTGCTAGATCCATGGGCGTCCTCCGGCAAGTCTTCTTGGCCCGGAGGCTAACGGTCCGCGCCGCCGGACGTCCAGAGCATGGCTGACAGCGGCTTCCGACGGGCGGTACACTTCTTGCCTCGTCGTGAGCACCCGAATGCGGAGGTCGCCATGGCCAAGCTGCTCCGTCTCAGCATCCTTATCCTCCTGCTCGCCTGGCCGGCCGCGGCGCAGGACAAGAAGCAGGTCGACCTGGCGCTCGCCATGGCCATCGACATCTCGGGCAGCATCGACCCCGACGAGGCCCACCTGCAGCGCGAAGGCTACGTCCAGGCATTCCGCGACCCGGTGGTCGTCAAGGCGATCCTGGGCGGCAACAACGGCCGCATCGCCGTCGCCTACTACGAATGGTCCGACGCCTGGGTGCAGCGGATCCTGATCGACTGGACGCTGCTCGACTCCGAGCAGTCGATCGCGGCTTTCGCCAATCGCCTGGCCGCCGCGCCGATCTCGATCGCGCGCCGCACGTCGATCAGCGGCGCCATCCGCTACGCCATCCCGCTGTTCGGCCGCAGCCCCTACGAGGCCGAGCGCAAGGTGCTCGACATCTCGGGCGACGGCTCGAACAACGACGGCGCGCTGGTCACCGACATGCGCCACGAGGCGCTGAAGGAGCGCATCGTCATCAACGGGCTGCCGATCATGAATGACCGGCCCAACCCGTTCGGCTTCCCGAGCGAAGAGGACCTCGACAAGTACTACCTGGCCTGCGTCACCGGCGGCCCGCACTCCTTCGTCGAGGTCGCGCGCAATTTCGACGACTTCCCGCGCGCCGTGCGCAAGAAGCTCCTGCAGGAGGTGGCCGACATCGGCCCGCGCTACGATTTCGACATCGGCGGCCTCGGCGACCTGCGCGACGGCACGCAGCTCGCGCAAAACAACAACAGCGGAAGCAGCCGGCGGGCGGTGCGCAGCGACGACGATTACACCAAGTTCGTGCGGCCCGAGTACGAGCTCGGCTGCGACATCGGCGAGCGGCGGTCGCGCGAATTCTGGCAGCGCCGCTTCGGCGTCACGCCGGACTGAGGCCTCGAGCCGCCAACGATCCACCGGCACTGACACGGGACGGTAACTGCGGTGCAACAACGTCCTCCTAGGGTAGCCGCGCGCCGCGCCGGCGCGGCGCCCACCCTCACGGAGGTCATCATGGCCAAAGACAAGATCGTCGAGCATCACAACGCCGCGGCCGAGCATCACGAGCACGCCGCCAAGCACCATCGCGAGGCGGCCAAGCATCACGATGCCGACGCGCCCGAAAAGGCCGCGCATCACGCCCATTCGGCGCATGGTCATTCGGCACATGCCGCGCATCATGCCGGCGAGGCGAGCAAGCATCACGCCGAGCATCACGGCAAGCACTGAGACGAGTTCGACGGTTCGCGGGGCGGCGATCGCCAGCCTAGTATTTTGTAGCGCTCGATCCAAAATCATGCATTGATGGCGCATGGGCCATGCGCAACTCGACGCCGTTGCGCGGCCGGCGCTGCGCCTGCTCGCGATGCTGCGGCACCCCCGACGCAAGACGCCGGCCAGGAGGCTGCACGCGTGACCGGCCCCGCCCCGACCATCGACCATCTGAATATCGACGCGCTGTCGGCCCTGGCGGACGACGCGCCGGTCGTAATGCTGAACCTGATGCGCTTCCGTGACCGGTCGCTCGACGGCAAGGGCAGCGGCTGGGACGCCTACCTGCGCTACAGCGCGCTCGCCATCAAGCTCATCAAGGCGCGCGGCGGCACGATCGCCTGGACCGGCACCGCGGAAGCCGTGGCGCTGGGCGTGGCCGAAGGCAACCGGTGGGACTACGTCGCCCTGGTTCGCTATCCCTCGCGCGCGGCGTTCATCGACATGATGACCTCGCCCGAGTACGCCCGGGCGAATGTCGAGCGCGACAACGGATGCGCGGCGCACACCATCATCGCCATCCGCGAGACCTACAACAGGCTGGGCTCAACAAAGGAGTAGACCATGTCGCTGGAAGACAAGCTGGCCGCGATGCGGGCGGCAGCCGCCACCCGGATCCCCCCGGGCCGCCAGGCCATCATGCATCGCGCGACCGAGGATCTGCGCAAGTCCGGCATCCTCGATCGCATCACACCGGTCGGCGCCCGGGCGCCGGCCTTCGAGCTCGCCAACCATGACGGCCGCCGGGTTTCCTCGGCCGAGCTCTTGGCCGGCGGACCGATGGTGTTGTCGTTCTTCCGGGGATCCTGGTGACCCTACTGCCGGCATGAGCTGGATGCTCTGCAAAGCGTTTACGCCGACATCGCGGGCCTCGGTGCCTCGCTGGTCGTGATCTCGCCCGAGCTGCCGCAGCGCACGGCGGACATGGCGGCCAAGCAGAAACTCACTTTCCCGATCCTGTGGGACGAGCAATCTCGGGTCGCCGAAGCCTTCGGCCTGGCCTTCACCCTGCCCGACGACCTGAAGACGGTGTATCTCGGCTTCGGCAACGACCTCGCCCTGCGCAACGGCGATCCGTCCTGGCGCCTGCCGGTGCCGGCGCGATTCGTGATCGATGCCGGCGGCATTGTGCGCTCGGTCCAGGCCGATCCCGACTACACCTACCGACCGGAGCCGGAAACCACGCTCGACGCCCTGCGCAAGGTCGTCGGCGCCTGAAGCCTATGCCATCGGATAGTCGTAGCGGATGAAACCCGCGAAGCGCGCCACCTTGTCGTAAAGAAGACGGGCGCGCGCGTTGTCCTGCCTGGTGAGCCAGTAGTAACGCGGGCAGCCGCGCGACCGCGCCGCCGCCGCGACCGCCTCGATCAGCGCCCGCGCCGTGCCCTGGCCGCGCACCGTCTCGTCGACGAACAGGTCGGCGAGATAGCAGACGTCGTCGAACCAGATGCTGGTCTGGAACATGTAGTGGGCGATGCCGACCAGCCGGCCGTCGAGACGCGCGGCGAGGCCATTCATCGCCTCGCCCTTGATCAGCCGGCGCCAGGTGCGGTCGTAGTCGGCATCGGGCAGCACCCTCTCATAGAAGGCGTTGTAGCCCACGGCGAGCGGCTGCCAGGCCGGCCGGTCGGTGTCGCGCAGCGGTGTGATCTCGATCATGCCGCCTTGTAGCGAAGCTTCGGCCGGCACCGCAACGACGACCATCTGCCGGTCAGCATAGTCCGAGCCATGTCTGGCCGCGTCGCCCGCCTTCATCGCCCAACGCTTCTGCAAACCGTTACCGCGACAGCCTTCTTCGGATGGCGCGTCGTCGTCGGCACCTTCGTGCTTGCCGTGTTCGGCTGGGGCATCGGCTTCTACGGTCCGCCGGTCTACCTGCACGCCGTGCAGGAGGTGCGTCATTGGTCGGTCGCGTTGGTCTCCTCGGCCGTGACCCTGCATTTCCTGGTCGGCGCCGTCGTGGTCGCCAATCTGCCGGCGCTCTATCGGCGGTTCGGCTTGCCGGCGGTGACCAAGTGCGGCGCCATCGCCCTCGCGCTGGGCGTGCTGGGCTGGGCGATGGCGCGCGAGCCGTGGCAGCTGCTGCTGGCCACGCTGCTGAGCGGCGCCGGCTGGGTGGCGATGGGCGCCGCCGCCGTGAACGCCATCATCGCGCCGTGGTTCGTGCAGAAACGTCCGGCGGCGCTCGCCATGGCCTACAACGGCGCCAGCATCGGCGGCGTGGTGTTCTCGCCGCTGTGGGTTCTGGCGATCGCTTCGTTCGGCTTTCCCATGGCCGCTGCGATCATCGGCGCCATCATGATCGTGACCATCTGGCTGCTCGCCGATCTGGTGTTTTCGCGTACGCCGCAAAGCACCGGCCAGTTGCCCGATGGCAAAGCTGCAGACCCGCCGGCGGCCGCCGCGACTGCGCCAGCCCTGCCGGGCCGCCTGCTGTGGCGCGACCGAGCATTCCTGACGCTCGCGGCAGCGATGGCCTTGGGCCTGTTCGCCCAGATAGGGCTTTTGGCGCATCTGTTCTCGCTGCTGGTGCCGCCTTTGGGGGAGCAGGCAGCCGGCATGCTGATGGGCCTGGCGACGGCGAGCGCGATCGCGGGCCGCACCCTGGTCGGCTGGCTGATGCCGCCGGGCAGCGACCGGCGCCTGATCGCCTGCGCCAGCCTGGTCGTCCAGATCGCCGGTTCGGTCATCCTGATGCTGGCCGGCGGCAGCGAGGTCGTGCTGCTGATCGCGGGCGTCCTGCTGTTCGGCGCTGGCATCGGCAACACCACGTCCCTGCCGCCGCTGATCGCGCAGGTCGAGTTCACCCGGGCGGATGTCCAGAGGGTCGTCCCCCTGATCGTCGCCATCGGACAAGGAACCTATGCCTTCGCGCCCGCGGCGTTCGGGGCCTTGCGCGCCTTGTCCCCGGCGGCCGCGACTGAGGTGTTCGCCGCCGCCGCCGTCGTGCAGGTCTTGGCGATCGGCGCGTTCCTCCTGGGACGCCGCCCCCGCCCCGCCTCCC
>JABCYT010000277.1 GCA_013290035.1 Alphaproteobacteria bacterium | reverse complement strand
CTCGAGCCCCATGGTGCAATGCATCATAGGGTCGTGCGCCCGTCAATTACGGATGCATTTGCGGCGAGATCGGGCACAGCGCGCCGCGCGCCGCGCGTCTTCGTCGATCATGCGATTGCCAAGTCGATGGCTTGACGAACAGACGCCCATCGAAGGATATGCTGGTCTTGCGTCGTGAACAGAATTGCCGGGGGGACCGAACGTGGTGCGGAAAGTCATCGATCTGGAATGCCTGCTACCTGCGGATGAGCAAGGACGTCCCCGGCAATATCATGAACAGGCGTCGCACCGCATCGGCTACGGCGATCCCGAGCTGCTGGAGCCGCGTCCGGGTTACGGTTTCGCAAATTACCAGAACATCTTCCGCAAGCGAGTCTCGGGACCGGCCAAAGGCGAGGCGGAGAACAAGGTCGTCGGCCAGTCGATCAAGGACTTCGTCGGCGAGCTGGATCGCGAGGGCGCCGAGGTGTCCGTGCTCGGCCGCGTCGACAACTACGTGCTGGCCGATGTCGTGAAGGAATTCCCCAAGCGCTTTTTCGCGCTGGCCTCGATCAGCCCGTTCGACGGCATGCGCGGCGTGCGCGAGTTCGAGCATCTCGTCAAGGAGCGTGGCCTGAACGGCCTGCGCGTCGCCGCCCTGTACAACAATCTCCCGGCGAGCGACCGGCGCTACTATCCGCTCTATGCCAAATGCGTCGAACTCGACGTTCCGGTGCGCATCTATTCGACGATGAACTATGCGAACGACCGCCCCTACGACCTCGGGCACCCTCGCCATCTCGACCAGATCGCGATGGATTTCCCGGAATTGCGCATCGATGCGGCGCTGAGCGGCTGGCCTTGGGTCAACGATCTGGTCGGACTGATGCGCCGCCATCCCAACCTCTACTGCGACACCTCTGCCCATCACCCGCAGTATTTCGGCGTGCCCGGGTCGGGGTGGGAGATGTTCATGCAGTTCGGCAATACCCTGCTGCAGGACAAGATCATGGTCGGCTTCTCGAAAGACTCCTTCGGGCTCACCATCCCGCAAAGCGTGGCAATCTACGAGAAGTTGCCGCTCAAGGACAAAGTCATCGAGAAATGGCTCTATGGAAACGCCAAGGAATTTCTACGGTGTTGAGCGCCCGGGAGCGCCGGCAACCCGCGCCTGCGACACTGGAAGCAATTACGCGTGACGTGACGCATTAGCTTTTGCGTTTTGAGCGCGTTTCATCGACACTTGCCTGAATGATTTCGCGCAGGATGATGCTTGGGGGCGTTGCGGGTTTGACCTTGCCGGCCATGACTGGCTGTGCAGGTCGCCAGACAGCGTCCCGGCCTTCCGACAACACTCAATCGGCGCCACCCGCTTCGGCCGGGTTGGATGCGGTCATCGACATAAGCCACAACGTCACCGTTACCGACTTCACCCTGGTCCGTCGTCGCAGCAACATCCTGGGCGTCATCCACAAAGCGACCGAAGGCGGCGACTACGTCGATCAATCCTACAGCGTGCGACGCCCGCAGGCCGAGGCGGCGGGCTTGCTGTGGGGCGCCTACCACTTCGGCACCCGCCAATATCCGGGCGCCCACCAGGCGAATGCCTTCCTGGCGACCGCCAGACCGGGGCCGTCGACGCTCCTGGCGCTCGACTTCGAGCCGAATGACGGCAATCCGCGCAACACCATGACCCTCGCCCAGGCCGAGGCCTTCGTGCAGACCGTCTACCAGGCCACCGGCCGGTTTCCCCTCGTCTACACGCATCCGAGCTGGGCCGATGGCGCGCCGTCCGGCCGCGGCAGGGTCCGGCTGACAGCGCCCATCAGTTCCAGCTCCATACTGGCGCGTTGCAACTTGTGGCTGGCGGACTATCGCGAGGAGCCGCAATTGCCCTCGGCGTGGGCGGCGAAAGGCTGGCGCCTTTGGCAGTATGCCGGCAACGAGACCGAGGCTGATGCCGCCTACGGCAGCGTGCCGCGCGCCGTCGCGGGCGTCAGCCATTGCGATCGCAACCTGTTTGCCGGCGATACGACCGCGCTCTATCAGTTCTGGAACGGCCACGCCTGAAGCGCGTCAGGCGCTTCTCTCATTTGCGCTTTTTCGCGCGATCGATCGCCTCTGCGATCAAGCGATGGGCTTCGCCGACGTCGCCCCAGCCCTGCAGCTTCACCCATTTGCCGGGCTCGAGGTCCTTGTAGTGGACGAAGAAGTGCTCGATCTGCTGGCGCGTGATCTCGGGCAGGTCGGTATGCGTCTTTACATGGATGTAGCGCTGGGTGATGCGGGATGACGGCACGGCGATGATCTTCTCGTCGCCGCCGCCGTCGTCTTCCATCTTGAGCACGCCGATCGGACGCACGTTCATGACGGCGCCCGGGATGATCGGCCGGGTATTGGCGACCAGCACGTCGATCGGGTCGCCGTCGTCGGACAGGGTGTGCGGCACGAACCCGTAGTTCCCGGGATAGCGCATCGGCGTGTAGAGGAAGCGGTCGACGACGAGGGTGCCGGCGGCCTTGTCCATCTCGTACTTGATCGGCTCGCCGCCGATCGGCACCTCGATGATGGTGTTCACGTCCTCGGGCGGTTGGTGGCCGATCGCGATGGCATCGAGGTTCATGGCGTTGTCCTGCGGCGACAGCGGGCCTTCAACATGCCCTCCTGCGCCGCAAAAAGAAACCGGCGGCCCTCGCCAGGGCCGCCGGCTCTGTTTCGCCTCCCAGCGGCGACGGGGCCTAGTCGTCGACGTAGATGTTGCGATCCTTGGTCTCCGGCACGAACAGCAGGCCGATGACGAAGGTCATCCCTGCGATCGCGATCGGATACCACAGGCCCGAGTAGATGTTGCCGGTCGCCGCTACGATGGCGAAGGCCGTGGGCGGCAAGAATCCGCCGAACCAGCCGTTGCCGATGTGATAGGGCAGCGACATGCCGGAGTAGCGGATGCGGGTCGGGAAGAGCTCGACCAGCATGGCGGCGATCGGGCCGTAGACCATCGTCACATAGAGGACGAGGATCGTCAGGATGAGGATCACCATCGGCGTGTTGACCTTGGCCGGGTCGGCCGCGGCCGGGTAGCCGGCGGCGCGGATGGCCGCGGTCGCCTGATCGTTGAAAGCCTTCTCCTTGGCCGCGCCGTCGGCGCCGGCCGCCACCTTGTCGAACGAGGTGATGACCTTGTCGCCGATCTTGATCGTCGCCGGCGTGCCGGCAGGCGCCGCCACGTTCGAGTAGTTCACCGCGTTGCGCGCGAGGAACGACTTGGCGATGTCGCACGAACTGGTGAAGCTCGCCGTCCCGGTCGGGTTGAACTGGAACGAGCACTCGCCGGGATAGGCCGTCACCACCACCGGCGATTTCTCGAGCGCCTGCTCGAGCTGCGGATTCACCGCATTGGTGAGCGCCTGGAACAGCGGGAAGTAAGTGAGGACCGCCAGCAGGCAGCCGGCGAGAATGATCGGCTTGCGGCCGACCTTGTCCGACAGCCAGCCGAAGAAGACGAAGAACGGCGTGCCGATCGCCAGCGCGACGGCGATGACGATGTTCGAGGTCGTGCCGTCGAGCTTCAGGGTCTGGGTGAGGAAGAACAGGGCGTAGAACTGGCCGCAATACCACACGGCGGCTTGGCCGGCGGTGCCGCCGAGCAGGGCAAGGATGGCGATCTTGGCATTCTTCCAGGTGCCGAAGGCCTCGCGCAGCGGCGTCTTGGAGCCCTTGCCGGCATCCTTGATGCGCTGGAAAGCCGGCGACTCCTGCAACTGCAGGCGGATCCAGATCGACACGCCCAGCAGCAGGATCGACAGCAGGAACGGCACGCGCCAGCCCCACTCGGCGAACTGCGCCGAGGTCAGCCACAGGCGCAGCACCAGGACGACGATCAGCGACAGGAACAGGCCGACGGTGGCCGTCGTCTGGATCCACGAGGTGTAATAGCCGCGGCGATTCTGCGGCGCATGCTCGGCGACGTAGGTCGCAGCACCACCATACTCGCCGCCCAGCGCCAGGCCCTGGATGAGGCGGCAGGCGATGAACAGCACGGGAGCGGCGAAGCCGATCGCGGCATAGCTCGGCAGCAGGCCGACCACGAAGGTCGAGATGCCCATCAGGGTCATCGTGACAAGGAAGGTGTACTTGCGGCCGATCAGGTCGCCCAGGCTGCCGAAGAACAGCGCGCCGAAGGGGCGCACCGCGAAGCCCGCGGCAAAGCCCAGCAGGGTGAAGATGAAGGCCGCCGTCGGGTTGACGCCCGAGAAGAAGGTGGCGCTGATGTTCACCGCGAGCGCGCCGGCGAGATAGAAGTCGTACCATTCGAAGACGGTGCCGACCGACGAGGCGATGATGACCTTGCGCTCCTCGCGGGTCATCCGCCGCCCGGGTTCGGCCCCGGCCGTTGCTGCGATTGCCATGAGCGTTTGCTCCCCAGTTCTAGTTAGGACACACTTTGTGCATCTGCTTGCTAAGGTGCAATTCGACGAAGGTCCAAGGGATCGACCCGCGGGATGAATTTGTGCACTGCAGCGCGACCGTTCGGCGCCGCAGCAAGGAACGACAAGAAACATGGCTGGGGAAACGCTGAGCTTCCTGATCGCCGACGATCATCCGATGGTGCGCGATGCCTTGGCGTCGGCGCTCGGCCAGGCCTTCGCCGGGGCGGGCATCGCCATGGCGGGCTCACTGGCCCAGGTCCAGTCGGCACTGGAGCGCCAGCCCGAGACCGACGCCCTCCTGCTCGACCTCGACATGCCCGGCATGGAGGGACTGACTGGCCTCGCCTTGCTGCGCTCGGACCATCCGACGGTGCCGATCATCGTCGTGTCGGCGGCGCGCGATGCCGCCGTGGTGCGGCACGCCTACGAATTCGGCGCCTCGGCCTATATCGACAAGTCGGCCTCGCTCGAGCAGATCGCCAAGACGGTGCGTGCCGTGCTCGACGGCGAGGTCTTCGCGCCGCCGGAGGCGCCGCCCGACAATTCCGTCGCCCAGCGCGCCGCCCAGCTCACGCCCCAGCAATGGCGCGTGCTCGCGCTGATGGTGCAGGGCGATCAGAACAAGCAGATCGCCCACAAGCTGGGCGTCGGCGAAGCCACCGTGAAGGCGCATGTCACGGTGATCCTGCGCAAGCTCGGCGTGCGTTCGCGCACCCAGGCCGTCATCGAAGCGCGCGGGCTGGCGCTTCCGCCGGCGTGATCCGTTCGCTGAGCCGCAGCAGGGCGCGCAGCGATGCGGGCTTCACCGGCTTGTGCAGCAGCTCGACCTGGCGCGCCCGCGCCCGCAACCTGAGCGTCGGATCGCGGTCGGCCGTCACCAGGGCGGCCGGAACGGCGCGTCCCCAGGCGCGGCGCAGCGCCTCGACGACTTCCAGCCCGTCGGGCCGGTTTTCAGAGACGTCATCAAGATGCAGGTCGGCCAGCACGAGGTCGGGCAGGCGGCCGGCGCGGGCCACCAGGGCCAGCGCCTCGTCCTGCGAGGCCGCCGCAGCGACGCGACAGCCCCAGCCACCGAGCAGGGTCGCCATCGCCTCGCGCACCCGCGCCTCGTTGTCGATGCACAGCACGAAACTCTCGGCCGCGA
>JABCYT010000276.1 GCA_013290035.1 Alphaproteobacteria bacterium | reverse complement strand
TCTCCCGCCTGCCCGCCAAACCCCAGCGAGACACGGCCACTCATGAGGCGGCCGAGGCCCTGAAGCAGGCCGCGCGCGACGCCCGCTTCGCCTTCCTGCGCCGCCATGCCCGCACGCTCTACGACCGGCTGACCGGCGGGCGGCACAAGTTCGTGCGCATCGAGCAACTGGCCTACGATGCGGCCGATGTGGTCCCTGGCCTGGCGCCTACGCGCGCCGAGGTCTTGGCGGAAGCCGAGCTGCGCCAGTCCGAGAAGGACGGCTGCGAGATCGACCAGGGCATTCTCTTCAACCAGTTCCTCGCCGACCCCGAGTGCGGGCTGCATCTCTGCCACGCCATGCTGCTGCCCCGCCCAGAATCGGCCGAGGCGCTGGCCAAGTTCCTGCGCGACGGCCGGCTCGATCTCGGCTTTGCCCGAGTCGAGCGCCAGGGCAAGGCGGCCGTGCTCCTGCTCGCCAACAAGCGCTTCCTCAACTCCGAGGACAACTCGACCCAGCCCGCGACCGAGATCGCTGCCGACGTCTGCATCCTCGACTCGCAGAGCGAGGTCGCGGTGCTGCGCGGCGACGTCGTGCCCGACGGCAAATATGCCGGCCGGCGCGTCTACAACGCCGGCATCAACCTCACGCACCTCTATTACGGCAAGATCCCGTTCCTGTGGTTCCTGGTCCGTGATCTGGGGTTCGTGAACAAGATGCTGCGCGGCCTGGCCAAGCCCGAGGTGTCCCCGGATGAGGTCTCGGGCGAATCGATCGAGAAACTGTGGATCTCGGCGGTCGAGACCTTCGCCATCGGCGGCGGCTGCCAGATCCTCTTGGCAACCGACTTCAACGTTGCCGAGCGCGGCGCCTACCTTACTCTGCCGGCGCGCAAGGAAGGCATCATCCCGGCGATGGCCAATCTTCGCCTGGCGCGCTTCGTCGGCGATCGCATCGCCCGCCAGGCGATCATGTACGAGCGCCGCATCGAGTGCGATTCCGATGTCGGCCGCATGATCTGCGACGAAGTCATCGAGCCCGGCGCCATGGACGAGACCATTGCGCGCGTCATCGACCGGTTGACCGGCTCAGGCGTCGTGGGCTCGATCGGCAATCGCCGCGCGCTGCGGTTCGCGGCCGAGCCGCTCGACACCTTCCGCCGCTATGCCGCCCTCTATGCCCGCGAGCAGGCCTACTGCCATTTCAGCCCGGCGCTGATCGCGAATCTCGAGCTTTACTGGAACGCCCAGAACCGACGCGCTTAGGCTGGGGGCGCGCCACTCCAGTGGCGCGTCATGGTCTTCCGGACCGCGGTCCACATGAGCATGAGAAGACGCGCCACTGGAGTGGCGCGCCCCCAGCGCTCAGTGCTCGCGGGGCGCGTGCTTGCCCAGGATGCGCTGCAGGGTGCGCCGGTGCATGTTGAGGCGGCGCGCCGTCTCCGAGACGTTGCGGTCGCACTGCTCGAAGACGCGCTGGATGTGCTCCCAGCGCACGCGGTCGGCCGACATCGGGTTGGAAGGCGGCGGCGGCAGCTTGCGGCCGTGTGCGGTCAGCGCCTGCTCGATGGCGTCGGCGTCAGCCGGCTTGGCGAGATAGTCGACGGCGCCTTCCTTCACCGCGGCGACGGCGGTGGCGATATTGCCGTAGCCGGTCAGCACGACGATGCGGATGTCGGGCCGCGCCTGGCGCAACGGCCCCACCAGCTCGAGCCCGTTGCCGTCGCCCAACCTTAGGTCGAGCACGGCGAAGGCCGGCGGGCGCGCGGTCTGCGCCAGCGCCTCGGCGACCGAGCCGACCGAGGTGACGATGAACCCGCGCAGCTCGAGCGCGCGCGCGATCCTGTTGCGGAACGCCGCGTCGTCGTCGGCGATCAGCAGGGTGCGATCCTTGTTCGTCGTCGCGCCGGCAATGGCGGGCGACACGGTGCGGTTGGCGCCGGTGTCCTGGCTCATGGCGACTCCTTCGACATCGGCCGCTATGTAGCCTTGAAGACGGGATTTGGCCAGCGCACGGAGACCGCCGCGCCGGCGCCGGCCTGGCGATTGCCGAAGGTGACGGTGGCGCCGGTGCGTTCCAGTAGCGTCTTGGCGATGAAAACGCCCAACCCCATGTGTCCTTCCTCGCCCTGGCGCGTGGAAATGAACGGGGTGCCCAATTCGTCGAGCAAGGCCTGCGAGAAGCCCGGGCCGTCGTCGGAGACTTCGACTTCCGACCATTCGGTGGTCCAACGGGTGTCGACACGTATTTCGCGCCGGGCGAACGAAACGGCGTTGTGAACGATATTGCCTATTCCCTGCATGATCTCCGGACTGCGCACCTGGATCGGCGCCGTCGCGGGCACGCCCTCACCGGCCGGGCCGGACTCGAAGATGATGGCAATGCTGTCGCGCTTGTAGCTCTGCGCCGCGGCCTCGATCAGCGCCGGCAACGGCACCAGCGTGTAGGCGTCCGACACGTCGCCCGCCGGATCGACCGACAGGCGGGCGAGGATGGCGCGGCAGCGATCGGACTCGGCCGACAGGAGCTCAACATCCTCGCGCAGCGGATCGTCGGCCTCGACCTCGTGCAGCATTTCCTTGGTCACCACCGCGATCGTCGACAAAGGCGAGCCGAGCTCATGAGCGGCGGCGGCGGCCAGCGCGCCCAGCGCCGACAGGCGCTGCTCGCGGGCGAGCGCTGCCTGCGCCGCGCCCAGCGCATCGGCCATCTGCCGCGCCTCCTCGGCCAGCCGCCAGCCATAGAGCGTGATCAGCAAGGTGGTGAGGGTGAGGCCCACCCACACGCCGGCGCGATAGATGTCCGGCAGGTCGGGCGGCGGGCCACGCCACGGCAGCGGCTGATGGAAGATGCCGAGCAGCGCGATGCTGGCGATGGTGAGCAGCGACAGCGCGATATTGCTGGCGAGCGACAGGATGGTGGCGCCGATGGCGACCGGCGCCAGCAGCAGCAGCACGAAGGGATTGACCAGCCCGCCGGTGAGATAGAGCAGCACGGCGAGCTGCAGGATGTCGAAGGCGAGGAAGACCGTGGCCTCGCGGTCGTCGATGCGCGCCGAGGCGGGCCTGCCCAGGCTCACCGTGAGATTGAGCAGGGCCGACAGCGCGATCGCGCCACCCACCGCCAGCACCGGCAGGGTGAAGCCCAGGCCCCAATGGACGACGGCAGCCGTGAAGAGCTGTCCGGCGACGGCGGCCCAGCGGATCAGCACCAGCGCGCGCAGGCGCACGCCGCCGCGCAACGGCAGCGCGGGACTCGCGGCGGAAGCGGGCGACGGCGAGGCGATCTCGGCGCGCGCCGCCATCGGCTACTCCTCGAGCATCAGGTGCCGGCGATGCACCGTGGTGAACAGCGGGATCTTGCGCTGTTTCTTGGTGTCGGGCGGCTCCTTCACCAGCCTTCCGATCTCGCCCAGGATGAGGCCGGTGATGGTGGGCAGCGGCAGCTCGCGCGCCTCGTCGAGCCGCACCCAGCGGATGTCGCCCAATTCGCTCGAATGACGGATCTCGCCCGTCGCATCCTCGGCCCGCGCCATGAAGAAGCGCGCGTTGAAGCGGCGCGGCCGGCCGGGCGGCGTCACCGCGCGCGCGATCAGGTCGAGGCAGTCGAGCGCAGGCGCAAAGCCTTTGTCCAGAAAGCCATGCCAGTGCTCGCCGAAATTCTCCTCGGGCGCCCCGCCTTTCAACGGTTTGGCCAACATCAGCCCGGTCTCCTCGAACGTCTCGCGCACGGCCGCAACGGCCAAGGCGCGGGCGCGTTGCGGCGTCGCCGCCTTGCGCAGGCGTTCGTCGACGAAACGGTTGAGCGGCGTGGCCACCGGCACGCGCGCATCGGCGGGATCGACCCGGCCGCCGGGAAAGACATAGCGGTTGGGCATGAAGGCGTGCTTGGCGTCGCGGCAACCCAACAGCACTTCGGGGATCTTGCCGCGCTGGCGCACCAGGATCAGGGTCGCGGCATCGCGCGGCCGCAGGTAGGGATATTTCTTGTCGATCTGCTCGACCGGACGCTCGCTGCCCGGCTTGAGCACGGCGTGCGTATAGCCTTTGTCGGTGCCGCGCGCGACGGCGCCGGCGGGAATGCTTCGTTTGCTCATGGTACGACGATAGAACAAATCGGCGAGCGCACAAAATTGATGCGCGAAAGATGCCTTCACTTTGTCTACCCTGCCACGCGATCGCTTTCAACGCGCGGCGGCCTTCTCGTCCGCTCGGTTGCGGCTCGACCTGCGGCGCCCACCATCGGACGCCAATCGGGCGACCTTGGCTGAAAACTTTCTGGAGGTGACCTTTGCTCTCCTGCACAACGAGCGACGACGCAACGCTTGTGGAGCATGGCGGCTGCCTGTGCCATAGGCATGAAATTCGATCCCTAACACGCCGGATCAGCACAGACCTCACGCGCCGCGGATTTGTGGCGGGCGCGACGGCATCCATCGCTTTGCTGGGCCTGCCTCGGCCCGCCGGCGCGCAGCCCGTGCCTGCCCAACCGGCGCGGCCTGTCCTTTTCACAAATTTTCGACTGTTCGACGGAAAGGACGCTGGGCTGCGCGACGGACGCCGTCTGCTGATCGAGGGCAATCGGATCAAAGCAATCGCGCAGGGCAACCCTGGAGCGCCGGACGGCGCGAGGGTAATAGATTGCGGCGGGCGGGTCATCATGCCGGGACTGATCGATGCGCACTGGCATGCGCTGTTTGCCGCCCTGCCGATCACGCGCCTGATGACCGCGGACGTGGGCTACATCTTTCTGGCCGCCAGCCGCGAGGCAGGGCGTACCTTGATGCGCGGCTTCACGACGGTCCGCGACGTAGGCGGCCCTGTTTTTGCGCTCAAGCAGGCGATCGACGAGGGTCTTGTGGCAGGCCCGCGCATCTATCCATCCGGCGCCATGATAACGACGACCGGAGGCCACGGCGATCTGCGCGCTTTGTCCGATCTGCCGAGAAGTCCTGGCGGCCCACTGAGCTCGCTCGAAAAGATGGGCGGCAGCATGATCGCCGACAGCTCGGCCGAGGTTCGGTTGCGTGCGCGCGAGCAGATGATGCAGGGTGCGTCGCAAATCAAGCTGGTGGGCGGCGGTGGCGTATCTTCGCCGCGCAGCCCGCTCGACATGTCGACCTTTAGCGAACCGGAATTACGAGCGGGCGTCGCAACCGCCGAAGATTGGAACACCTATGCGACTGTCCATGCCTACGCGCCGAAGACCGTCCAGCGGGCAATCGCCGCCGGAGCCAAATGCATCGAGCATGCTCACCTGATGGACGAAGCGACGGCCAAGCTGATGTCGGACAAAGACGTATGGCTGAGCATTCAGCCATTCCTCGGAGAAGACGACACCGTTCCTTTGACCGGTCCGAGCCGTACCAAGATGCTCCAGGTCTTTGCCGGCACGGACAATGCGTACAAGCTGGCAAAGGCCCATATGCTCAAGACGGCGTTTGGATCGGATCTGCTATTCTCCGACAGGCTGACAATGCGCCAGGGGACGATGCTTACTCATCTGACCCGTTGGTATGCAAACTCCGAAATCTTGATGATGGCAACTGCCACGAATGGCGAGTTGCTGGGTTTGTCGGGTCCTCGCAATCCTTATCCGGGA
>JABCYT010000275.1 GCA_013290035.1 Alphaproteobacteria bacterium | reverse complement strand
CGGCTCTGCAGCGCCGCCCCTACCCGCCGGTCATGGAGGAAGCCCGCGGCCGGGTCTTTGCTTCCTGCAAATGGAACAAGCTGGCCTTCCTGGAAGGCGCCACCCCCGACAAGATCTGCGCCAGCCTCGACGAGGGCGTGCGGGTCATCTCCGGCCACAATCCCGAATCGGCCAAGGTCGGCCGGGCGCACCAGAAGCGGACGATGCCGGTTTGATTTGCTGGGGCGCGCCACTCCAGCTAGACCGCGATCACCACGCCGTCGTGCCCCGGGTCGGCGCCGCCATCCAGGCCGTCCTCGTGCACGCGGATGGCGTGGACCGCGGCGAAGCCGAAGGTGTAGGGGCTGCGCACCACCGGATAGCCCTGCCCCTGCAGCTCGCGCTCGACCTTCCATTGGATGCGGTTGGAGACGTCGATCGTGTCGGAGGTCGCCGAGAAGCGCGGCGCGCTCACCGCCTCGACCATGGTCATGTCGAAATCCAGCGCGTTCAGCACCGCGTGCAGGACGCCCATGGCGATCTGCGTGGCGCCCGGCGCGCCGATGATGAGATGCGGCTTGCCGTCCTTGAAGACGATCGAAGGCACGACCGAGCTGAAGCGCGCCTTGCCGGGCGCGATCGATCCCGCCCGGCCCGGCCGCGGATCGAACACGCCCATGCAGCCGTTGTACATGAAGCCCAGGCCCGGCGTGACCACGCCCGACGGCATGCCGAGCGAATGGGTCATCGAGAAGCAGTTGCCGTCCTTGTCGAGCACCGAGATGTGCGTGGTGTCCTTGGAGACCGCCCCCGAATTGAAGCGCGGCACGGCGGCCTTCACGCCGCGCACGATCTCCCCCGCCATCTGCTTGGCATAGGCTTTCGAGGTCAACTGATCGACCGGCACGGCCACGAACTTGGGGTCGCCGACATGGGCGTCCTTGTCGATGGTGGCCCGCTTCATCGCTTCGCTCACGATGCGGACATACTCCGTCGAATTGTGCTCGATACCCGAGAGGTCGAAATTCTCCAGGATGTTCAGCATCTCGAGCAGCATCACGCCGCCGCCCGGCGGCTGGTTGGTCGAAACCTTGTAGCCGCGATAGTCGCCCCACAGCGGCGGGTTTCTCACCGGCTTCCAGGCCTTCAGGTCTTCGATCGAGAGCAACGCGTCGTTCTTCTTCATGTCCTCAGCGATCGCTTGCGCGATCTCGCCCGAGTAGAAGACGTCGGCCCCGCCTTTGGCGATGGCGCGCAGGGTCTGGGCATAGTCACGATTGACGACGCGATCGCCCACCCGCTTGGGCGTGCCATCGGGCCGGCAATAGAGCGCGCGGGCGGCGGCGGTGAAGCCGGTGCGCTCATGATTGGGCGCGCGGCCGAAGGCGCCGTCGTCGGACCACCAGTAGTGAACGTGCGGCCGCACCGTCCAGCCGCTTTCCGCCCAGGCGATGGCCGGCTCGACGATGCGCGACCACGGCAGGCTGCCGTGCGCCTGGTGCGCCTCGAAATACATCTTGAGGTTTGCCGGCGCGCAGATCGATTTGTAGCCGATGTCGTTCACCCTGCCCTTCAGGATGAAGCCGTAGCCGTCGCGCGCCTCGCTCTCGATCAGGTTGGCCCACATGTCGGGCCGCGCGCCCAGCGGCGCCGGCGAATGGGCGTCGATATAGCCGTGGAACTTCTTGCCCGGCATGTAGATGCCGCAACTGCCGAACCCGGCGATGCCGCACATCAAGGGATCGACCACGCCCTGCACCAGTGCGCAGGCGATGCCGGCATCGACGGCGTTGCCACCCTCGCGCAGCACGTCGGCGCCGGCTTCGGTGGGCTCGGGCTGCGGGGCGACGATCATTGCCTTCTTCGCGTAACGCACGTCTGTTTCCTCCCAAGACTGACTCAATCCCACCCGTTACGCTTGCGCAACACGGCCGTCGCCGGCGCCAGGGCCATGCCCTTGGCCTGCAGACCAGGCAGCCATTCGCCGATGGCCTGCAAGGTGGCCTCATGCGGATGGCCGATCGCCACTACGAAGCCCTGGCGGCGCGCCACGGCTTCCGCTTCGGCGAGCTTGCGCCGCACCGAGTCGAGCGACTCGTCGTCGTCGAGGAAGACGTGGCGCACGATCGAGGGCACGCCCATCTCCTGCGCCACCTGATCGCCGACCGACTGCGCCGTGGTGCGCGAATCGAGGAACATCAGGCCGCGTCCCTTGAACTGGCGCAGCACCGTCTCCATGCCCGGCCGGAAGGTGGTGAAGCGGCTGCCCATGTGGTTGTTGACGCCGGCATAACCGTCGAAGCTGTCGAGCGCCGCCGCCGTGCGCTGCTTGATCTCGGCGTCGCTCAGCGACACCAGGAGCGCGTTGGGGCCGGGATCGGCGCGGCCGGCGGGTTCCATCGGCAGATGCAGCATGAGCTCGTGGCCCCTCGCCCGCGCCGCGCGCGCCTGCTCGCGCAGGTCCTTGGCATAGGGCAGGAACGACATGGTGAGCGGTCCAGGCAGTTCCCAGGCACGCTTCGAACGCGGCCGGTCGATGCCGACATCGTCGATCACGATGGCGACCAGCGGCCGGCTGTTGAGGTCGGCGAACGGCACGGCGTTTTTGCGCCAGGTCTCCGCGCCAGGATTTTGTGCATTGGGGGCGACGGCGGCGAGCTGCTGCGGTTTGGCGGCGCGTGGCTTCTCGTCGAGCGTCGGGCGCGGGTGACCCGGTTCCGAATCGGTGTAGGTCGGCAGGCCGGGCAGGTCCTCGATGCGCGCGTATTTCGCCGCCGGTTCGCCGGGCGTGTTGCGCTTCATCTCCTCCAGCGTGTCGCGCGCCAGCCGGTCGCGGTCGCCCGATTCGAGCCGTTCGGCGATCCAATAGCCGCCGAACAGGCTGGCCACGAACAGCAGCACCAAGCCGCCGACGATCGCGTGCCAGCGGTGGGCGGCGAGCCCTGCGACAACGGCGTCAAGGCGTCGTTGCAGCCGCTCGCGCAGCGTCGGAGCCGCCTTCGGACTCCTTCTGTTCGCCTTCCTGCTTCTGTTCTTCCTCGACGCCATCTCAACTTTCAGCCTTAACGCCTTGGCCCGCCGCCTTTCTTTTGCCTCAGTTCAGAGCGGCCGCCAAAACAATAGTTACAGAGCGGGTTACAGCGACGCCATGGGCTTCACGACGCGAATGTCGGACTCGCCGGCGCGTCCGCTTTCGCGCACGAACCCCAGACGCTTGGCGAGGTCGAGCATCTTGTCGTTCTCGCGCAGCACGTGGCCCACCACACGTGTGACGCCGCGCGCCTTGGCGTAGTGCAGCACGTGTTCCAGCAGCAGTCGGCCGTAGCCGTGGCCCTGGCGGTCGGATGCGACGACCAGCGCGAACTCCGCCTGCTCGAAGTCGGGATCGGCGGCGAGGCGGCCGACGCCCAAAAGCGCCTGGCCGTCGAGCAGCAGGAACGCCATCTCGCGGTCGTAGTCGATCTGGGTCAGCCGCGCGGCCATCTCGTGGCTAAGCTCGCGCAGCGGCCCGAAGAAGCGCAAGCGCATGTCCTCCGGAGTCATCCTCTTGGTGAAAGCCTGAAGCAGCGGCTCGTCGTCGGGCCGGATCGGCCGGATGAAAAGCCGCTCGTCGCGATGGCTGACCTCGGTTTCGAGCTCGACCGGATAGGGCCGGATGGCAAAACGCGCCCCGCGCTCCCGCCCCGCGGGCACGGCGACCACGATGCGCGCGTCGAGCGCGATCACGCCGTCGGCGTCGGCCAGCAACGGATTGATGTCGAGCTCGGCGATCTCGCCCACGTCGGCGATGAGCTGCGACAGCCGCACCAGGACGTCGCAGACGGCGTCCCGCGCAGCCGGCGGCCGGTCGCGATAGCCGCGCAGCAGGCGATCGACCCTGGTGCGGCTAAGCGCATCCTCGGCCAGCACCGGGTCGAGCGGCGGCAGCGCCAGCGCCTTGTCGTCGATCACCTCGGCGGCGACGCCGCCATGGCCGACCAGCAGGATCGGCCCGAACACCGGATCCTCGGCCGCGCCCAGGATCAGCTCGACCGCCTGAGGCCGCTTGATCATCGGCTGGACCACGAAGCCGTCGATGCGCGCGCCGGGCGCGGCATTGCAGACCTTGTCGGTCATGGCGCGCACGGCATCGGCGACGGCCTGCTCCGAACCGAGCTCGAGCTCGACGCCGCCCACGTCGGTCTTGTGGGTGATCTCGCGCGACAGCACCTTGACCGCAACCGGAAAGCCGATGCGCATCGCCGCCGCCACGGCCTCGGCGGCATCGAGCACGACCTCTGTCGGCACGACAGGAACGCCGTAGGCCGCCAGCACCCGCTTGGATTCCGGTTCGGTCAGGACCTCGCGCTTGTCGGCTAGCGCGCCCCGCACGATGGCCTGCACCAGGTGCGTGTCCGAGCGCGTCTCGGGCACTGAGGGCGGGGTGCGCTGCAGGGCGCGCTGGCCGCGACGGTACTGCACGATGTGCATGAAGCCGCGCACGGCGCGCAGCGGCGTGTCGTAGGCCGGGATGCCGGCGTCGTGCAGCACCTGGCGCCCGGCCTGCGCTTGCGGCCCGCCGATCCAGCAGCCGATCAGCGGCACGACCTTGGCGCCCGGCGCCGCCGCTACGGCGCGCGCCGCCTCGACCGGCGAGGTGAGCGCCGTCGGCACGTTCATCGCCAGCACCGCGCCCACGCCGCGATCGTCGGCCAGCGCATCGACCGCCGCCGCGTAGCGCGCGCCGTCGGCGTCGCCCGCGATGTCGACCGGATTGGCATGCGACCAGGCGCGCGGCAGGTGCTGGTCGAGCTGCGCGATCGTGCGGGGCAGCAGCGCCGCGAGCTCGCCACCCTCGTCCATCAACAGGTCGGTGGCGATGACGCCGACCCCGCCGCCGTTGGTCAGGATGGCCAGCCGCTCGTTGCGCGGCGTGATGCCGTGGCCCAGCGTCTCGGCCGCGTCGAACAGCTCGCCCAGCCCCGTCACCCGCACCAGGCCGGCGCGCGCGAAGGCCGCGTCATAGACCGCGGCCGAGCCCGCCATCGCGCCGGTATGCGACGCCGCGGCCTTGGCCGCCGCGGCGTGACGGCCCGCCTTCAGGACGATCACCGGCTTCAGCCGGGCGACGCCGCGGGCCGCCGACATGAACTTGCGGGCCTGGGTGATGCCTTCGACATACATCAGGATGGCGCGCGTCTCGTAGTCGCGCGCCAGCATGTCCAGGACGTCGCCGAAATCGACGTCGGTCATGTCGCCCATCGAGATCAGGTGCGAGAAGCCGATGTTCTGTGCCGCGCCCCAGTCGGCGAGGCCCGCCAGCACCGCGCCCGACTGCGCCACCGCGGCGAGGCGGCCGGCCTTGAGCCCGCCCGGCCCGAAGCTCGCGTTGAGGCCAAGCCGCGGCACGGCGTAGCCGATGCAGTTGGGCCCCACGACCCTGAGCAGATGCGGCCGCGCGGCGCGCAGGATGCGCCGGCGCCAGCGCGCGTTGTCCTCGCGCGCCGCGGCGCCGTCGCCGGCACCCGCGGTGACGACGACGGCCACCTTGGTGCCGCGCTCGCCCAGCTCGACGATCAGGCGCGGCACCGTCTCGGCCGGCGTCATGACGACCGCCAGATCGGCGGGTT
>JABCYT010000274.1 GCA_013290035.1 Alphaproteobacteria bacterium | reverse complement strand
TGATCGGCGGCGGCAACATCTTCCGCGGCGTCTCGGCCGCCGCGTCGGGCATGGACCGGGCGAGTGGCGACTACATGGGCATGCTGGCGACCGTCATCAACTCATTGGCCATGCAGAGCGCCCTCGAGCGCCAGGGGCTGCAGACCCGCGTCCAGTCGGCGATCCCCATGACCACCGTGTGCGAGCCCTACATCCGCCGCCGCGCGGCACGCCACATGGAGAAAGGCCGCGTGGTGATCTTCGCCGCCGGCACCGGCAATCCTTTCTTCACCACCGATACCGCAGCGGCCCTGCGCGCCGCCGAGATGAGCGTCGACGCGATGCTCAAGGGCACGCAGGTCGATGGCGTCTATTCGGCCGACCCGCGCAAGGACAAGGGCGCCAAGCGCTACGACGCGCTGAGCTACATGGAGGTGCTGTCGCGCGATCTCCAGGTCATGGACGCCTCGGCGATTTCGCTTGCCCGCGAGAATCGTATCCCGATCATCGTGTTCGATATCCACAAGCCCGGCGCGTTCGCGGCCACGATGCGCGGGGAGGGAACCTTTACCATCATAAAGGACGAGGGCTGAGATGAGTGCGGATCCCAAGGAACTCGAGAAGCGCATGATGGGCGCCATGGACGCCCTCAAGAAGGAGCTGGGCGGCCTCAGGACCGGCCGTGCCTCGGTCAACCTCCTCGAGCCGGTCATGGTCGAGGCCTACGGCCAGCGTATGCCGCTGAACCAGGTCGGCACGGTGAGCGCGCCCGAGCCGCGCCTGCTCACGGTCAACGTCTGGGACAGGGGCCTGGTGGTGGCGACCGCCAAGGCGATCCGTGATGCCGGCCTCGGCCTCAATCCGGCACCCGACGGTCAGATGATCCGCATCCCGATTCCCGAGCTCACCAGCGACCGGCGCGCCGAGCTTGCCAAGCTCGCCCACAAATACGCCGAGCAGGGCCGCGTCGCCGTGCGCAATGTGCGGCGTGACGGCATGGAAGCGCTGAAGAAGGCCGAGAAGGACCATAAGATCTCGCAGGACGAGCATCGCCAGAAGTCGGACGAGGTGCAGAAGCTCACCGACCGCTTCGTCAAGCAGGTCGACGAGGTGCTGGCCCACAAGGAAAAAGAGATCAAGACGGTCTGATGTCGACTGCGCCTCTGCCCGCCAACGCGGATCCGACACCGGGTCCCAACCACGTCGCCATCATCATGGACGGCAACGGAAGGTGGGCAAAGGCGCGCGGCCTGCCGCGGGTTGCCGGCCACCGGCGCGGCGCCGATGCGGTGCGGCGCGTCGTGCGGGGCGCGGGCGAGCTCGGCATACCGGTGCTGACTCTGTTTGCCTTCTCGACCGAGAACTGGACGCGGCCGGCCGACGAGGTCAACGACCTGATGGGCCTGTTGCGCCACTATCTGCGCAACGAGCTCGACGAGTTGCGCCGCAACGGCGCGAGGCTGCGGGTCATCGGCAACCGCGAGGGTCTGGCGTCCGACATCGTTCGCGACATTTCCGACGCCGAGAGCTTGACGCGCGGCAACAGCCGCATCGACGTGAATATCTGCATCAACTACGGCGCGCGCGCCGAGATCCTGCAGGCCATCCGCAGCCTCGCCCGGCAAGTCGAAGCCGGTGAGCTCTCGTCCGATCGCATCGACGAGGACCGCTTCGAGAGCGCGTTGCTGACGTCGGGCGTGCCCGACCCCGACCTGCTGATCCGCACCAGCGGCGAGCAGCGCATCAGCAATTTCATGCTGTGGCAGTGTGCCTACGCCGAGCTGGTGTTCGTCGATACGCTGTGGCCGGATTTCGGCAAGGAGCACCTGGAACAGGCGATCGCCGAGTTCCGCCGGCGCGAGCGGCGTTATGGCGGCGTCGGCGGCTGACGCCCCGGTGGGACGGCTCGAGCGGCATCGGGGCCTGCTTCTGCGCATCCTGTCGGCCGTCATCCTGGGCCCGCTTCTGCTTGCGGCGATCTGGCTGGGCTTCCCCTGGATCGATCTGGTGGCGGCACTGGCCGCACCGCTCATGGTGTCGGAGTGCATCGGGCTAACGCGGGGCCAGCCCGTCATCCGCATGCTGGCGGTCCTCTATGCGCTGGCTGCCGTCGTGGCGCTGCTCTGGCTGCGCCATCAGCCGGCGCTGGGACGCCAGACGATCGTCTGGATCGTGCTCTGCATCTGGGCGACCGACACCGGCGCCTATGTCGTCGGCCGGGCGGCCGGCGGCGCCAAGCTTGCGCCGCGCATCAGTCCGAGTAAGACATGGTCGGGATTGGTCGGCGGCATGGCCTGGGCCGCGGTGGCGAGCGCAGCAGTGGGCTATGCCTTCGGTCTGGGCGAGACGGTCGCGCTCGCCGTGATCGGCGCCGGGCTTGCCGTGGTCGGCCAGATCGGCGACCTGCTCGAATCGGCGGCCAAGCGCGGCGCCGGCGTGAAGGACAGCGGGACCTTGATCCCGGGCCATGGCGGCTTGCTCGACCGTGTCGACGGGTTGGTCGCCGTTCTCGTGGTGGTGGCACTGGTGCGATTGACAGTCGGTGGAGGATGGCCATGGACATGACGAACTGGTCGGCTCCGTCGCACGAACGGCCGCGCGGCGTCACGATCCTGGGTTCGACCGGGTCGGTCGGGCAAAGCACGGTCGACCTCATCGCCCGGGATCCGGACAGCTATCGCGTGGAAGCGCTGGTCGCCGGCAATTCGGTCGAGGCGCTGGCCGAGCAGGCGCGCCGCCTGCGTGCCCGCCTTGCCGTCGTCGCCAATCCGCAGCGCTACCGGGCGCTGAAGGACGCCCTGGTCGGGACCTCGATCGAGGTCGCGGCCGGTCCCGCGGCGGTGGTCGAAGCGGCGACACGGCCGGCGGAATGGGTGATGGCGGCGGTCGTGGGCTTCGCCGGCCTCGAATCCACCCTTGTTGCCGCGCGGCGCGGCGCCATGGTGGCGCTCGCCAACAAGGAGGCGCTGGTCTGCGCCGGCCAGCTGCTGATGGACGCGGTCGAGGTGGCGGGGGGCGTGTTGCTGCCGGTCGATTCGGAGCACAACGCGATTTTCCAGGTGCTGGAGCCGCGCCACCGCCACGCGATCGACCGGCTGATCCTGACGGCCTCGGGCGGCCCGTTCCGCAACGCGTCGCTGGCCGAGATGGCCGAAGCCACACCTGAGCAGGCGCTGGCCCATCCCAACTGGGACATGGGCGCCAAGATCTCGATCGATTCGGCCACCATGATGAACAAGGGCCTGGAGCTCATCGAGGCGCAGCTGCTGTTCGGCCTGCCGGGCGAGCAGGTCGAAATCGTCGTTCATCCCCAGTCGATCATCCACTCCATGGTCGCCTATCGCGACGGCTCGGTACTGGCCCAGCTCGGCACGACCGACATGCGCGTGCCGATCAGCCACACGCTCGGTTGGCCGTCGCGCATCGAGGGGCCCGCCGAACGCCTGGATTTCACCAATCTTTCCCCGCTGACGTTCGAACGGCCCGATTCCGGCCGCTTTCCGTCGCTACGTCTGGCGCGAGAGGCTCTGGTTCTGGGCGGGTTTGCACCGATCGTGCTGAATGCGGCCAACGAGGTGGCCGTCGCGGCTTTCCTGGCGCGACGCATCGGCTTCCTCGACATCGCTCGCATCGTCGAGGATGTCTTGGCGGCGAGCGGCACATTGGCGGGTCGGGTGGAATCCGTGCAACAGGTCCATGCGGCCGATCGGGAGGCACGCCGGCGCGCTGAGGAGGCCGTCCAGAGTCACTGTCTAACTAATTGAAACGCAAAGAAACTCGTGGTGTACTGAACCATGCACGGCCTGATGAGCGTGTTCACGACCTACCTACCGTACTTCGTCCTGGTGCTGACGCTGCTCGTGTTCGTGCATGAGTTTGGCCACTACTGGGTGGGGCGCCGGTTCGGCATCCATGCCGAGGTGTTTTCCATCGGCTTCGGGCCGGAACTGTTCGGCTGGACCGACCGCAGCGGTACGCGCTGGAAGATCTCGGCCATCCCGCTGGGCGGCTACGTCAAGTTTCTCGGCGACAACGACGCGACCAGCGCCACGCCCTCGAGCGAGCCGCTGCCCCCCGAGCAGCAACGCCGTGCCTTCTTCAACCAGCCGCTCTACGCGCGCGCCGCCGTCGTCCTGGGCGGCCCTCTGGCCAACCTCGTGTTTGCCTTCCTCCTGCTGACTGCCGTCTTCTTCTTCGCCGGCGAGCCGTATTCGCCGCCGACGGTCGCCGTGCAGGCCGATGGGCCGGCGGCCAAGGCCGGCCTGCGTACCGGCGACGAGATCGTGCGCCTGGGCGACAAGCGCATCGATCGCTACGAGGATATCCAGGATTCGCAGTTCCTCTACTGGGGCAAGCCGATGGCGGTCGAATACCGCCGCGGCGGCCAGCTGCTGAACACCGAGATCGTGCCGCAATTCTGCGAGCGCACCGACAAGTACAACAACACGCTGCGCTTCGGCGAACTCGGCATGGACCAGCTTGTCCGTCCGGTCGTCGGCGGCTTCACGGCGAACAGCCCGGCCGAAGCGGCAGGGATGAAGGTCGGCGACCTGCTGCTCGACATCGACGGCAAACCGGTCGACTACTTCTCGCACATCCCGGAATTGATCGGCGGCCGCGCCGGCCAGCCGGTGACAGTGAAGTACGATCGTGACGGCAAGCGCGACGAGACGACCGTGGTGCCGGTCGCCGACAAGGCGCTCGACTGTGCGGGCAAGGAGCACGTGGTCGGCCGGTTGCGCGTCCGTCCTGCCGTTGTCACCGAGTTTCGCAGCCACGGCCTGGTCGGCGCCATGGGCGCGGGCGTGCGCCACGTGTGGGTCATGACGTCGATGTTCTACACGTCGATGGCCCAGATCCTGACGGCGACGCGTCCGGTCGATGAGCTCGGCGGGCCGATCCGCATCGCCAAAGCGGCCGGGGAGGCGTCGTATGCCGGCTGGACCGGTATCCTCAATCTCGTCATTGCCCTTTCGATCGTGCTCGGCGTGTTCAATCTTCTTCCAGTGCCGATGCTCGATGGCGGCCATCTTGCGATGTATCTCTACGAGGCCGTGCGTGGCAGGCCGCTCAGCCTCAAGATGCAAGAGCTCGGCCTCAAGGTTGGCTTTGCCCTGGTGATCGGCATGGCGCTGATCGCAACTTTCAACGACATTAGACTGCTGCTGCGCTGAGTTGACGCGATGCGTCAGGGGCTCGCGTCGGGGGACAAAAGGGGTGGCTAAGTCGTTGGTGCCGGTCTATGGAATGGGGCTCCTGAAACTGGCCGGCAGGTCTGGAAGGTGCCGGGGGTGAGTTTGATCTTTCGTTGGGCCGTTCTGGCCGTTGCCGCGGTTCTCGCATTCGGTGCGACGGCCCATGCCCAGCGCGGCGGAGCCGGCGCTGTTGCACCGACGGGCGGAACGATCACGGCCATTCAGATTCAAGGCAATGTCCGCGCCGAACCCGAGACGATTCGGTCCTATCTCCAGCTCAAGGAAGGCCAGCCCTACGACGCGGCGGCGGCCGACCGCTCGTTGAAGGCGCTGTTCGCGACCGGACTTTTCGCCGACGTCACGATCGACATGCAGGGCTCGACCCTGGTGGTGAAAGTCACCGAGAACCCGATCATCAACCG
>JABCYT010000273.1 GCA_013290035.1 Alphaproteobacteria bacterium | reverse complement strand
GAAGAAGTCGTTCAACAGGGTATGGCCGTAGTCGGCGATATTGAAGATCATGATCTCGCTGCGCGCGACGGACGCCGCCCTGAACGGCGTTGCGCCGGCCGGCACCCGCCGCCATTTCGGCGTAAGGTCGGCGATGCTTTTGCTGTACTCGGCGAACGCCAGGCTTGGCGGCGCGCCGCCGCCGTCGCTCGGCGGAGTCTCGCCGGCCACCGAATAGTGGTCGATCCATTCCACCGGCGTGCCCGGCAGGCCGAGATAGTCCCGGTGGGCCTTGAAGGCCGTGCGCGCCATCTCCTCCCACACCGCCGCGAAGCCCGGTGCCGCGGTGTCGGCAAGGGCGATGCGCGAGTCGGGCGTCCATTCGCCGGTGGCGCGGGCCGATGTCGTGAGCGGCAATTGCTCGCGGGCGTAGATCGTCACCCGCGCGCCGGCACGCTGCGCCAGGATCGCCGAGGTGAGCCCCAGCACCCCGCAGCCGATCACCGCCACCTCGCCGGGGCTGGCCTGCATGGCCAGGCGCACCGCGCGCGCACTGGAGCCCCAGGAGAGCGACCAGCCGCTGCCACCGTGGCCGTAATTGTGCACGACCAGGGTGTCGCCCAGGCGCTCCGTGTCCACGCGCGGCCCGGCGGGACGAAACGGGCGCAGGCAGACGGCGATGTCGAAGATGCGGTCCGTCCGTGCGCGGATCGGCACGAGCGGCGGGCCGGTCTCGAAGGACGATCCGCCGGGCGCCGTCGAACAGGCTGCCAACATGCCGCTGCCCAGCAGCGAGGCCTGCAGCAGCCCGCGCCGGCTCATCCGCCCTCTTTCGCCCACCTCTCGCCCCCTCCCTTCCGGCCGAAGCGCCCAAGATTGACCCGCCCCCCGATGCAGTTCAAATCCGATGGGGCGGCGTCAGCGCTGCGGTTGTCGTGGCGTTGTAAAGGAGAGCCTGCACTTGTGCGAACGACCCAAATGAAAAGAACAGGCTTGCTGCTGCTGCTGACGGCAGCCCTCGCGGCGCCGGCGCATGGCCAGGCGGTGAGTGCCCAGGGCCCCAACGCGTTGACCTGCGGCACCTTGAAGGCGGAGTCCTCGCAGACATCCGCGACCTCGCGCTGGACGATCTCCGGACCTTCGGGGAAAAACACGGAAACCGGTGTCCTGCGCAGCGGACCGCGCTTCGAATGCATCGACGGCGCCATCCTGATCGTGGAGTTCACCTCCTCGGCCGGACACTCCATCTTCGGGGCCTATTTCCCCGACGGCACGAACATCGACTATGGCCGCCAGCAGATCGACCGTCGCGGCACGCGCTTCGTGCTTCCCATCCAGGCAAAGGCGCGCATCGCCGCGCCGTTTCGCGCCGCGTTCGACTATCACTGCCGTCTCGACATGCCGGCCGATCCCATTCAGCCGGCCACCCGGGCGGACTGCATCTTCTAGAGCCCGGTAAAATCCATTCCAGCTTACTGGACGGCCAGGATCTCGCGGATACGCGGCAGATGCTCACGGCCCCAGTACAGATCGCCTTCCGGCAACAGGAAGCTCGGGACGCCGAAAACGCCCCTGGCCTCGGCCGCTTCCTGCACGGCCTTCAGCTCGCGCCGGCCTTCGCCCTCCAGGAACGCGTCGAAGCCGGAGACATCGGCGCCCGCGCGCTTCAGCACATCCTCGAGTGCCGAGGGGTTCTCGATATCCAGCTCGCGCTTCCAGAACCGCTCAAAGACCTCGTCGTTGTAGGCGCGGTAGACGCCCTGCCGCTTGGCATGGAGCAGTCCAATGCCGGCCAGCGAGGAGTCCCAGATCTTCTGCGTGCCGCGGATGGTGAGCCCGACCCGGTTCGCCTCTCGGCGCACATCCATGTAGCTGTACTTGACGCGGCGCCATTGGTGGGCGTTGCGGTTCTGCTCGAGCACGCGGCCCTCGGCGTCGACCTGGGCGCTCCCCAGATAGGCCGGGATGTCCAGGATGTACGGCAGCCAGTCGATCTCGACGCCGGTGTCACGTTCCAGCCGGTACGCCGGGTCCTTGGCCAGATAGGCGTAGGGGCTCTTGTAGTCGATGTAGAGCTTGAGCGTTCGTGCCTGCATGCAGCTTAGGCGCTCCCCCGCCGCCCTGTTCGATAGCTCGCTAAACCACGCGGAAGTTCTTGAACTGCCAGGGGTCGGACTTGTCGAGATCCTCGGGGAACAGCCCGCCGCGGTCCTGCAACGGCGTCCAGTCGCTGTACTTGCCGACCACCGGCCCGAGATAGGGCATGCAGATCGCGAGGTTGCGGTCGAAGTCCATCTCGTCGGCCTCGACGATGCCGCGCTCGGGATTCTCGAGCGCCCAGACGATGCCCGACAGGACGGGCGCGCAGACCTGGATCGAGGTCGCGTTGTTGTAGGGCGTGAGTTCGCGCGCCTCGTCGATGTCGAGCTGCGAGCCGTACCAGTAGGCGCCCTTCTTGTGGCCCATCAGCAGCACGCCGAGCTCGTCCCGGCCCTCGGTGATCTCGTCGACGATCAGGCGCTGGCGCTTCTGCTGGTGCAGGTTCTTGCCGGCGCATTCGTGCATCGACATGATCGCCTGGTCGCAGGGATGGTAGGCGTAGTGCACGGTCGGCCGGTAGACGACGTGGTCGCCCTGGCGCAGCGTGAAATAGTCGGCCATCGAGATCGACTCGTTGTGGGTGATGATGAAGCCATGGAACGGTCCCTCGATCGGCGTCCAGGTGCGCACGCGCGTCACCAGCCCCGGCCGATCGAGATAGATCGCGGCGCCGCAGCCGAACTCGTGGCGCGCGCCGTCGGACGGCAGGGCCTTCTCGTGCGTGCCCCAGCCCATCTCGGCGGGCTGGCTGCCCTCCGAGACGAAGCCGTCGATCGACCAGGTGTTGACGAACTCGCCGACCTTCTTGGGCTTCCTGGAGACCTGGGTGTCGCGCTCGGCGATGTGGATCACCTTGACGCCGAGGTCGCGGGCGAGCTCGCCCCAGCCCTCGCGGGTCGTCGGCTTCACGACGCCCATGCCGGTGTCCTTGGCAAGATTGACCAGCGCCTTCTTGACGAAGTGCGAGACCAGGCCCGGATTGGCGCCGTGCGCGATCACCGCCGTCGGGCCGCCCGGGTACTTGGGCGCAAGCTTCAGCATGTTCTCGCGCAGCGCATAGTTGGAACGCAGCGACACCGACAGGCTGGGATCGGTGTAGCCGCCCGGCCACGGCTCGATGCAGGTGTCGAGGTAGAGCGCGCCCTTCTCCTGGCAGAGCTCGACCAGCGCCGTCGAGGCGACTTCGACCGACAGGTTGACCAGGAAGTCGCCCTTGGCCAGGCGGCGCTCCAGGGTTGCGCGGAAGTTCTCGCGCGTCAGCCGCTTCCTGATGAAGGTGACACCGAATTTCTTCAGCTCCTTCAGCCCGCCGCGATCCTCGGCCGAGATCACCGTGATCTGCTCCGGCTTGATGTCGATGTGCCGGAAGATCAGCGGCAGCACGCCCTGGCCGATCGAGCCGAAGCCGATCATGACCATGCGCCCGGAGAAAGAGATCAGCTTCCTGGAAGCCTTCTTCGACTTGCGCGCGACTTTCTTCGCCATTTCAGCGTCCCCGCTTTGCCTGATGGTGGTCGATAAACGGCGACGGGGCCTTTCTCAAGGCCCCGTCGGTTCGTTCCGCGATGGAAACGAGGGCTTAGATGCAGATCGCCTTGAGCGGCGCGAAGCCGTTGAAGGCGACCGACGAGTAGGTCGTCGTGTAGGCGCCGGTCGACAGGATCTCGACCTTGTCGCCGGGCTTCAGCGACAGCGGCAGCTTGTACTCGGTCTTCTCGTAGAGGATGTCGGCCGAGTCGCAGGTCGGGCCGGCCAGCACCACCGGCCCGACGCGCGTGCCGTCGCGGCCGGTGCGCAGGCGGTACTTGATGCTCTCGCCCATGGTCTCGGCCAGCCCCGAGAACTTGCCGATGTCGAGATAGACCCAGCGCTTGCGGTCGTTGGCCGCCTTGCGCGAGACCAGCACGACCTCGCTCTGGATAACGCCCGCGTCGCCCACCATGGAGCGGCCGGGCTCGATGATGACCTCGGGCATGCGGTTGCCGAAGTGACGCACCAGCGCGCGGCCGACCGCCTCGCAGTAGGCCTCGATGGAGTTGACCTCGGCGCGATAGCGCGCCGGGAAACCGCCGCCCAGGTTGACCATGCGCAGGTCAACGCCCTCTTCGGCGAGCGCGAAGAACATCTGCGAGACCTGGCCCAGCGCCTTGTCCCACTGCTCGAGGTCGGTCTGCTGGCTGCCGACATGGAAGGAGATGCCGTAGGCATCGAGCCCCCACTCCTTGGCCTTGCGCAGCAGGTCCTTGGCCATCTCCGGCGCGCAGCCGAACTTCTTGCTGAGCGGCCACTCGGCGCCGCCGCAATCGACCAGCACGCGGCAGAACACGCGGGCGCCCGGCGCGGCGCGGCTGAGCTTCTGCAGCTCGGCCTCGCTGTCGAAGGCGAACAGGCGCACGCCCTGCTGGTAGGCCCAGGCGATGTCCTTCTCCTTCTTGATGGTGTTGCCGAAGGAGATGCGGTCGACGGCGACGCCGGTCGCCTGCACGAGTTCGATCTCGCCGCGGCTCGCGGTGTCGAACTTCGAGCCGAGGCCCGACAGGCGCGTCAGGATCTGCGCCGCCGGGTTGGCCTTCACGGCGTAGAAGATGTGGGCCGCCGGCAACAGCTCGCGCATGCGCCGGAAGTTGTTCTCGACCACGTCGAGATCGACCACCAGGCACGGCGTCTCGGGCTGCTGCTCTCGGAGATAACGAAAAATACGCTCGGTCATCGCTGGGGGGTTCCCCGTCAATCAGGTCAAAAGGCTGGTTCGGTGGAAGCGTCGAACGGGACGTACGGTGCCAAACAGGCAGCGTGCGTCAGCCGATACTCGACGGGGTCTCTGTCCGCAGGAGCGGGAGGTCGAACGAGGCCCGGTCGAAATTGACCGGGCAAATGACATAATAGCGGGGGCAACGCCCCGCGCGGTAAGCAAACATATCAGAAGCTCCTTCCCGGACCCGGCTCGAAGCCGGCGCTGCCAAAAAGAACACTTTCCGTCGTTGCGTAACCACTAAGGGCCAGCGGCACGTGCGTTGGGCGTCTTGAAATCGTAAATACAACTAATCGACGCGGTTACAAGCGGATTCTTTCCTGCTTGGAAAATTCTTTGGCGTCTTGTGTTCAAAAAAACACATAAGAGTGTCAGGCGCGCGGCAGCGGCGAACCGGGCAAGCGGATCGACGCGGCGAGCACCGTGAAGGGCACGAGCGCCGCGGCCGAGGCGATCAGCGAAGCCTGCGTGCCGAACTGGGTGGCGATCTTCCCCCAGAACAGCGAGCCCACGACCATGGCGCCAAAAAACACCATCTGGTGTACCGCCATGCCTCTTGCCCGCATGAAGTTGGGGAGGATCATCTGCACGGCGGTGCCGTTGTTGGCCATCACGGTGATCCAGCAGGCCCCCACGACGGCGATGCAACCACCGACGACGGTGGGCGTCATGGCGAGCGCCGCGATCAGCGTCGCCGCCGCCTGCAGGCCCATCGCCCAGATGTTGGCCCGATCGGGGCCGAGCAGGCGATTGACGGTCGACATCAGGATGGCGCCCGCCACCGC
>JABCYT010000272.1 GCA_013290035.1 Alphaproteobacteria bacterium | reverse complement strand
AGACGATCTTGGCCTTGACCAGCGCCTTCTGGAATTCCTGCTTCTCCGAGAGGAAGCCGTAACCCGGATGGACCGCCTGCGCGCCGGTCTTCTTGCAGGCCGCCACGATCTTGTCGATCTGCAGGTAGGACTGCGCCGACGGCGGCGGACCGATCAGCACCGCCTCGTCGGCCAGGCGGACATGCAGCGCGTCGGCATCGGCCTCGGAATAGACCGCCACCGTCTTGATGCCGAGCCGCTTGCAGGTGCGGATGACGCGACAGGCGATCTCGCCGCGGTTGGCGATCAGGATCTTGTCGAAGGGCGGCCTGGCGGCCTGCGCCTCGCCTTTGGCCGCGGGCTTTGCTGTAGCCTTCCGTGCAGCTTTTTTTGCGGCCTTCTTCCTGGCGGCCATACTCACGATCCTTCTTTATTGCGGTCGAACAGGCCCCTGGCCCAGGCGGTATGAGCGACGATCAGCGGTGCCCAGGCCGTCAACACCCACAACCACCACGGATAGCGGCTGCTGAAAAGCGCATTGACGGCGATCAGGACCAGAAGCGTGAGCAACGCCACGATCAAGTGCACGCGCACCGCGCGAGCGCGCCGCATGCGCGCTTCGGGCGACAACCTCACAGCGGGATGTTGCCATGCTTGCGCCACGGGTTCTCGAGCTTCTTGGTTTCGAGCGTGGCCAGTGCCCGGCAGACCCGCCGGCGCGTGCCGTGCGGCATGATCACGTCGTCGATGAAGCCGCGGTTGGCCGCCACGAACGGATTGGCGAACTTCTCGCGGTATTCCTCGGTGCGCTTGGCGATCTTGGCGGCATCGCCGATGTCGGAGCGGAAGATGATCTCGACCGCGCCCTTGGCGCCCATCACCGCGATCTCCGCGCCCGGCCAGGCATAGTTCACGTCGCCGCGCAGGTGCTTGGACGACATCACGTCGTAGGCGCCGCCATAGGCCTTGCGGGTGATCACCGTCACCTTGGGTACCGTCGCCTCGGCATAGGCGTAGAGCAGCTTGGCGCCGTGCTTGATGATGCCGCCGAATTCCTGCTGGGTGCCCGGCAGGAAGCCCGGCACGTCGACGAAGGTGACGATGGGGATGTTGAAGGCGTCGCAGAAGCGCACGAAGCGCGCGCCCTTGCGCGCGCTGTCGATGTCGAGACAGCCGGCCAGCACCATCGGCTGGTTGGCGACGAACCCCACCGAGCGGCCGGCCAGGCGGCCGAAGCCCACCACGATGTTGCCGGCCCATTCCGGCGAGAGCTCGAAGAAGTCGCCCTCGTCCACGACCTTCAGGATCAGCTCCTTGATGTCGTAGGGCTTGTTCGTATTGTCCGGCACCAGGGTGTCGAGCGAGGCGTCGTCGCGGTCGACCGGATCCTGCGTCGGCCGCAGCGGCGCCTTCTCGCGGTTGTTGGACGGCAGGAAATCGACGAAGCGGCGCAGCTGCAGCAGCGCGTCGACGTCGTTCTCGAAGGCGAGATCGGCGACGCCGGACTTCTGCGTGTGGGTGAGCGCCCCGCCCAGCTCCTCCTGGGTCACCGTCTCGTGCGTGACGGTCTTCACCACGTCGGGACCGGTCACGAACATGTAGGAGCTGTCCTTCACCATGAAGATGAAGTCGGTCATGGCCGGCGAATAGACCGCACCGCCCGCGCACGGTCCCATGACCATGGAGATTTGCGGGATCACGCCGGAGGCGAGCACATTGCGCTGGAACACGTCGGCGTAGCCGGCCAGCGAATCGACGCCCTCCTGGATGCGCGCGCCCCCGGAATCGTTCAGCCCGAGCACCGGCGCGCCCACCTTCATGGCGTTGTCCATGACCTTGCAGATCTTGGCGGCGTGCATGCCCGAGAGCGCGCCGCCGAACACGGTGAAATCCTGGCTGAAGACATAGACCAGGCGGCCGTTGATCGTGCCATGGCCGGTCACCACGCCGTCGCCCGGAATCTTCTGGGTCTCCATGCCGAAGTCGATCGAGCGATGCTCGACGAACATGTCGTATTCCTCGAACGAGCCGGGATCGAGCAGCACGTCGATGCGCTCGCGGGCCGTCAGCTTGCCCTTGGCGTGTTGCGCCTCGACACGGCGTTGCCCGCCTCCCAGGCGCGCCGCCGCGCGCCGGCGCTCGAGTTCTTCCAACATTTGCTGCATCTATTTCTCCGGCCCTCTCCGTCCGTTTTCGGCCATTCGCGTGCCTGCGTCTAGCGCAGGAATCGCTTCTCGTCGTCCTTGACCTTGCGCATGCCCTGCAGCTCGAAAATGTCCTCGACCGTGGCGATGCTGGCCTCGACGCCGTGAATGCCGCCGTCCTTCCGGATCTGCGCGAAGGTCTTGCGCATGGCGCCGACCGAGGCGCGGATGGCGTGGTTGCCCCAGATCAGCAGCCCGATCTTCCCGAGCGCGCGCACCCGAGCCACCGTCATCTGCGGATAGGCCGTGGGTACCAGCGCAATCGGCGCCTTGCCGTCCCACGCCTCGACGAACGCCTCGATCTCGTCCGGCGTCTTCTGCTTGGAATGGACCAGGATCATGTCGGCGCCGGCGGCCTCGTAGGCGCGCGCCCGCTTCAGCGCTTCGCCCTGGCCAAGGCCCGCGATCAGCGCCTCGGTGCGCGCCACGATCATCAGGTCAGGATCGCGCCGCGCCGCGCGCGCCGCCTCGATCTTGCCCTGGAATTCTTCGATGCGGACCATGTCCTGGCGGCCGTCGGCGATCAGGCTGGTGACCTTGGGGAAGCTCTTGTCCTCCATCACGATGGCCGCCACGCCCGCCCGCTCGTACTGCTCGACGACGTAGAGCACGTTGATGGCGTTGCCGAAGCCGGTGTCGATGTCGGCCACCACCGGCAGGCCGGAACGCTCGGCCATGGCGCGCGTCATGTCGAGATGCTGGGTCATCGACACCACGCTGACGTCGGGCACGCCGTACAGGGCGGAGAGCTCGAAGCCCGAGGCCCAGATCGCATCGAAGCCCGCTTCGGCGGCCAGCATCGCCGACAGCGGGCTGTGCGCCGCCATCGCCTCGACAAGGCCGTTCTTGGCCAGAACTTCCCGGAATTTCGTGCCCGCGCCCATGATCATCCCCTCAGCCGTTCATTTTCCAGCAGCGCGAGGAAGCGCGCGCCGGCCTCGATGTCGTGCTTGATGTTCTCGTGCCGCAAGGTTGAGGTCGGATCCTCGCCCCAGCGTTCGATCTGATAGAGCTCGTCGAGCTGTGCCGCGGCAAATGCCTTGTCCGCCGGCAGGTGGCCTTCGGCGACGGCCAGCGCGATCACCAGCGAGCCTGAAACGTGCGTGAGATTGTAGAGCGCCGCGAGCGCCAGATCGCCATGGGCGGCCACGACCGCGCGCAACCGCGCCAGGACCTCGGGAGGTTGCGGGACGAAGGTCGTGCCCTCGGCAACGACAAACCGCACGCCATAGCGTTCTGCCGCCCAGTCGAGCAGCGGCTGCCACGTCTGCTGCTGGCGCTCCACCAGGCTCGATGGGGCGGGCGCGCGATAGCACAGCATGTCGGAGCCGGCATACTTCGCCGTATCCTCGATCACCCGCTCGCGCTGTACGGCTACGCGGTCGAGGGCCGTGGCGGCAAGCCGGGTCAGCCGCAGATGCGAGACGTTGATCTCCGCCTTGTCCGGCACCTCCTGCCACTCCGTGGCGATCGCCTCGGCCAGCGCCCGCGTCGGCGTCACCAGCACCGCCTTGGCGGGCGTGCGCATCGGCTTGCCGTCGAGCAGCACGCGATAGCCGCCCTCGCCGGCATCGACCGCGGTTTCTTGATAAAAGCGCTTCATGGAAGCGAGGCCTTACACGCCGCCCGTGCCCGAGGACAAGCGCAGTTTCCCGGCGCCGGAAGGCGCACCGTTTCCGCGCATTGAAACCACGGGCATTTTTCCGATCTCGCGCGGGGCTGCCCTGAATAAGTGGGTACCATAGAACCCACAAATGTAATTCTCTTGCCCGGAGATAGCCGGAGGAAACATGCTGCTCGGCCTCGACCCCGTGCTCTGCCCCGACCTGCTGCACGCCCTGGCTGCGATGGGTCATGGTGATCGCATCGCGCTGGTGGACGCCAACTATCCTGCCACGCGCGGCCGTCGCCTGATCCACCTGCCCGGCATCGCCGCGCCGCGCGCCCTGCAGGCCGTGCTGTCCGTGCTGCCGATCGACACGTTCATCACTGAGCCGTGCGCGGTCATGCAAGTGGTGGGTGAGCCGGGTGCGTTGCCGGCGGTGGTCGTCGAAATGAATGCGGCGCTCGTCAAACACGGCGCCAAACCGGCCGCCAGCCTGGAGCGCCATGCCTTCTACGCGGCGGCGGAGACCGCCTACGCCATCGTGCAGACCGGCGAGCGCCGCTTCTATGGCAACATCCTGCTCACCAAGGGCGTCGTTGCGCCCGAGGCGTGACGGTGGCCACCGGCCTCTCCCGAGGTCTCCCCCGCTATCCCCACAATCCACGCGCTGTAAGCTACGGCTTCTTCTCGACTCGATTGCCGCGCGCGGTGACAATCCCCCTGCCGGACCCCAAAGGGACCAAGGCGTCATCCTCGGCAACCTCGAGGGAAAATCCGGCAGAAGCCCCATGACAGGGGCACCTGATCGAGGCGTATGCATCGCAACGACCAGGATCGATTGCCCGCAACGGCGGTAAAACCGTTGCACCGGGCATCGGGACGTAGCCTCACGGTGGCGTCCGGATGCGGCCAGGGAGACGGCACGACCGTGTTCGCGCTTCCTGTCCGATTTAGCCCGGTCGCGGGCTTTGTCTTCGGGCGAAGCTTCGCAGGCTGGACGGATGGTCGGGGACGGCGGCAATCCTCCGGGACTGCCGCCGCCGCCTTTTTGGCAAGTTGGCTCAGCGTGGCTGGCTGCGCTTGGGCGACAGACTCTGCACCTGGGGCCGCGCCGAGCGCTGGCGCAGATGCGACCCGTTGATCTCCGGCTTGTCCGGAACGTCCTGCCTCTCCGCGGCGATCGCCTCGGCCAGCGCCCGAGTCGGAGTCACCAGCACCGCCTTGGCCGGCGTGCGCATCGGCTTGCCGTCGAGCAGGACGCGATAGCCGCCGTCGCCGACGTCGACCGCGGTGTCCTTGTAGAAGCGCTTCATGAATGTGAGGCCTTACACGCCGCCACTGCCCGAGGACAAGGACGGTTTCCCGACGGCATTGGACGTGGGGGTGGTGGACCCGGCCAAATTATCATTTGGCCCCTCTTACGGTGATCGAGTCGACATAGTCCCACAACCATTTCGAGTATCGACGCCAATCTTTCAGGCGTGATTCCTTCAGCAAATACTCGAGTCCATCGTGCTGTGAGTCAGTGTAATCGCGAACGGAACAAAGCGGATCGAGTAGTCTCCCATCGGTGACTACGGGACTGAAGCACTCAAAAAAATCTCTTCCCCGCTTTTGGGCGCAAGTATCCTACTCGGGTAACCGTTATTCTGGGTATTCCTCAAGGCCGAATAGATTCTGAAATCGGGATCGCGTTCATCGTCCCACGCGAAGGTATACTTATGGTCGAGGTCCGTATGGGCGACCGACCACATAAAGCGCTCCAAATCGAATGCATAAAGCCCTGGCCAACCCGGCTGCAACCATACGGTATCAGTGTAAAACTGGGACCG
>JABCYT010000271.1 GCA_013290035.1 Alphaproteobacteria bacterium | reverse complement strand
CCAAGGCGATGGCCATGACGGCCATCGACCTCATCGTGGACCAGGAACTTCTTGCGGCGGCCAAGGCGGAATTCGCTGCTGCCGCCTCTCGATGACGATCCGTCAGGGCCACGCGAAAGGCTGCGGGTAGGGTCGGCCGAAGGGCCGACCGGCCTTCACTGTCTGCATCGGCTTGATGTAGCGCTGGCCCTTGCGCTGGTTCTGACGCGTATCGACGAAATCCACGGGGCCTTCGACGATCTCGACCAGGGACAGATCGGCCGGCGCGCCGATCTGCAAGGTGCCGAGCTTGGGCACCTTGCCGATCGCCTTGGCCGGCGCGGCCGTGGCCAGGGTCACCACCTGCTCGAGCGGCATGCCGAGACCCAGGAATTTGCTCATCACCCAGGGCAGGAAGGGCTTGCCGGGCGTGTTCACGCTGACGGCGTGGATGTCGCTGCTGATGATGTCGGGCGCAAAGCCCTGCTGGAGAGCGGGCTCGCAGACGGTGAAGTCGAAGCTGCCACCGCCATGACCGACATCGATCAGCACGCCGCGCTTTTTTGCGGCCATCGCGGCATCCAAAACCTTGCCGTTGACCACCGTGTTGTTGCCGGCGCCGCTATAGGCATGGGTTAGCACATCGCCCGGTCGCAGGAGATCGAGCAGCTCCGAAAGATTTCCCGGGGCATTGCCGATGTGGCACATCACCCTGGCACCCTCGACGCCTGAGCGTTCGGCGGCGGCGATGGCGCGCTTCAAGGGTTCCAGCCCGTTGCTGCCCACCACGTCGAGGCTCTCGCGCACCTTGATGCCCAGCAGCACGTCGGGATTCTCCGCCAGCATCTTGGCGGCGGCGTCGACGCGGGCATGGTCGATGTTGAGCATCTCGCCGATCGGAAAGCCCGACAGGCCGATCGAGGAGATGTGCAGGAAGGCCAGGATGCGCGTGCGCGACTGGGCGATGCCGAAATGCTTGAAGGCCGAAAAGCTGCCGGCGCCCGCGTCGCCCGCGCTCACATAGGTGGTGGTGCCGGTGTAGGGCACCAGCTCGTCGCCCGAAAGGCCGATGCCGCCGCCCGGCAGGACATGGGCGTGAAAATCGACGAGGCCCGGCAGGACGAGCTGGCCCGTGGCGTCGAGCACCTGCGTGCCGCGCGCCGCCGGAATCTCCGGTTCGACGGCCACGATCGCGGCATTGCGAATGCCGATGTCGCGCCGCCCCCGCAGGTTCTGGCTGGGATCGAGCACCTCGCCGCCGCGGACCACGAGATCGTAGGGATCGTCCGGCCCGAAAGCCGCGGTGCGCGCGGCGGCTTCCTGAATGAGTCCAGTCGCCGCGACGGAGGCGCCGGCGCCCCACAGCATGGCCCTGCGAGTGACGTCGTCCATGGCCGTCCCCTCCCCGGGGTGTTTGTTCTGGGGCTCAGTTCATCACAAAACGCCGGCCCCGGCGAGCCGCCTCGCTTCACGGCGCCTTGAGCGCCTCAGAGACTGGCCAGCACTTTATAGGCGACCAGCACGACGAGAAGGGCCCAGAGGCCCAATGACTGATAGTAAAAGATGTTCGTCGTGATCCTGTATTGCATGAAGCGGATGGCCAGTGGCGAATAGAACACCATGTCATCCTGGCTGTTCTGGTAGTGGGGGAAGTCGCGCGCGATGGCGAAGTTCCCGATGGTCGCGAGCGTCGACGCCAGGAAGGCGAACGCGGCCGTCGTCAATATTGCGCCGATCATGTCGAATTGGCTCCCCCTCGTCGGCAGCTCATCTATTCCCCTCGTTCTCGCTTGTCGGACGCAACCACGGAGGGAAGCAGGGCACGGGCCACTCGGTCGGCCGCGATCTGGGTGCCGAGATCGGTCCAATGTCCGTCCGTCAGCCGATAGGTGCCGCGAACGCCATCGAGGGCTTCGCGCAAATCGATGACCTGCATGCCGCGTTGGCGAAGCGCCGCCGCCAATCGTCTGTGGCGCGCGTCGGCCGACAGCTGGTAACTGAGGTATCGCGGCCACGGCTTCCAGAACGCGACGTAATCCGGATCGCCCATGCCGACGGGCGCCAGGGCGACGAACAGTTTTGCGCCATGCGCCTTGGCCAGGTCCTCGGCACCGACCAGCCAGCTCAGCGTCTGGTCGACCACCGTGGGATCGATCATGCGGTCGGCTTCCTGGGCATCGTGAGGTGTCGGCCATGTGCCGGTTTCCCAATCGATGATGCCCGAGACCAGCCATCCGGCAACGGTCTGGTAATCGGCCTTGCGCTCGGCGAGCGCTGCCCGCATCGGCTCGCCGCCGCGCGACAGGATCTCGCGGATCGTCTCCTCGTCGAGCTTCGGATAATAGTATTGCTTCATGTGGCGGGCGACGCGCGCGGTCAGCTCGGGCGTCGGCTTCTCCGCCCATTGGCTCAGCAGCTGGTTTTCGCCGGGAATGTCCTTGTTGCCGCGGCCGATCTCGGAGAGGCCGAGCCGGTTCGACACCAGCCAGTTCGTCCGCGGTGCGATGGTTCCCAGGATCGACGGCACGGGCTGCTCTTCGGCAAGTGCCGGCATCGCGAAATCGCCAAGGCGCACCTGGATGAAATCGTTGCCGGCATAGACGAAGATCACGATGGCATCGGGCTTGAGCGCGAGGGCCACGCGCTTGATGCGATAGTAGTACTGGCGGGGCCCGGTCGCCGCGATGCCGAGGTTGATCGCTTCCGCGTCGGCATGGCCTTCGCGCGCCCAGCGTTGCTCGATGAGCTGCGAGATCGGCGCCGGGATGTAATAGCCTTCCAGAAAGCTGTCGCCGACAAGGACGGACCTGTATCGCACATCGGCCGGCCGTTCGATCGACCTCGGCCGGTCCCTGACGCCCCAGTCGTTATAGTGGGGAATGAGCTCGGGCGAAGCGGCGAACGCCCTCTCGACATTTTCGCTCAATGCCACGGCTGATATCGGCCGTAGATCGCGGGCAGGCCAGGACGGCACGAGAAATGACGCGACGAACTCCGTGCCCGCCAAGGTGACGCCCAACAGCAGCAGGATATATATGGGCCAGAACCAGATTTTCCTGTTCAACGCCTTCCTCGCTAGAAACGCCGCGTCATACGGCAACCGGGCTGCCTTGTACGTTCCAAATCCCTGTCAATCTTGTCAATTGTTCAAAGGCGTCAGGCCATCGATCGGCGGCGCAGGCGTGGGAATCTGGCCTTCTTCGGGGTGACGGCGCGCGGGTCGCCGGCCAGCACCTGGCTGCAGAAGGGCGTGATGTTGGCGCCGATATGGTCGGTAAAAAGCGGCCAGTAGTAGTTGTAGATGACATTGACGCCGATGAACCGTCGCGGCAGGCCCTGGCCTTCGGGCCGCGTTTCGGCCTCGAGGGCGGCGGCCCGGCGGAACAGGCTTTCGACGACCTTGAGGCATGCATCGTCCGGGGGTGTGATCTTCCGCCCGGTCCGCACCGGCTCGTCCTCGCGCTGCGTGGCGAGCCCGAACTCGAAGATGAATATCTCGGCCCGCCGCAACAGCTCGACGAAGGGCCCGGTCTCCACGCCTTGCCCGTCGATCGGCAGCCCGGCGCATTCCTGCGGCACCAGGATGGGGCCGGTAAAGCCCATGCCCCGCCATGCCGTCGAGAAACGCCTGAGGAAATCCGCGCGTGCGCCAACGAACATCACGCCCGAGTGCTTCGGGTAGGTCAGGACCTGGTCGCAGACGAACGGCAGGGTGTGCGCCAGGTCATAGGTGAGGTCGTGGACGAGGTGGCTTTCGAGGCTGGTTGCGTCGTAGGGCGCCCTCGCGGGCTCGATGGCGGCGCCCACGCCCGCGAAAAAGCGCTCATAGGACGTGCCGCGGTCAAGACGGATTTCCTCGATGTCGAGATCGGGCCAGCCCCAGCGATCGGCCTGGGCCGGCAGGTAAGGTGTCGTGACGACGTCGACGACGCGATCGCGGTCATTCATGCCCTTGGCAGTACCCGCGCGGCCAGGATCGCAACGGTAGCCAAGGACTTTGTCGATCAGCGTGCCGGCTGCGCCGCGATGAAGCGCGAGACGCGCGGCGAGGTTGGAATCCGAGGATCCGCCCGACGACATCGCCTCGTCAAAGCCGTGAATGGCGAACAAGTCGTCGCGCAACATGACCTGGAACTCCGCTCCGGCCTCGTCGCGCGGCCGATCGAGATGGAAGCGCGTCGGCCAGTGCCGCAGCTTCGCCAGATTGCCGTTGGGATCGCCGCGGTCGAAGGCGGCCTCCCACAGGGTCTTTGGCAGGTCGAAGCGCGGCGTCCGATAGAAGCCGTCGGGCAGTTCATCCAGGATGTCGCTTAGCGAGCGGCCTTCGTTTCGGGGCACGAGCAGCGTGTCGGTGGTCGCGAAGCAGGACCAGCGGTTGCGCGGATTGGAGCGCCGCAGCGCCACGTTGCGCGATTGCGACTCCAGCACGGCCTGGTGCGCATGCCTCCTCGCGTCGAGGCGATGTCGGGGGCGCACCCGCAATATGCGCATCACGCTCTTCGCCTTGTCCGTCAGCGTGTCGTGGATGGCTTCCGGAAAGGTCGGATGATCGTCAGGCGTATTGTCGTCGACGAACAGGATTTCGTCGTCGGAATCGGACATCAGCTCGGCGAGCGCATTGAGGCCGATCGCTGCCCGTTTGTGGAGGTTGTAGCCGTGGCTTACGTTGCGACCGTAGAGGATGACGGAAAACATCGTGTCCTTCGGCGGTGGGCGCGGCTAAGAACCGGCGCGCGCCAGTTCATGGCGCGCCGCCGCGTGCTCGATCAAGGCGGGTGACGTTTCGGCTGCGACTTCCTCCCATCGGCGGCGGGCCTCTGCGCGGTCGCGTGGCCAGGCGATGACGCCCAGTTGAAACAGTGTTTCGGCGCGGCGACCCTGGTTGTCGGCGCGCGTCAACGCCTCGTCTGCCGACAGGTGTCCTGCGTGCAGGGCAAGCAACGGGCCGGGCCATGCGACGTCCGCCATCCGCTCGAGCTCAGGCTGCCCGACCGAGCGGCCGAGCCGGCGAAGCGACGTCAGGCGATAGAGCCGCCAATACGGATCGCCTGGCTCTTTTTCGAGAGCCCGCTGCAGCAGAGGCAAAGCCGCTTCGTAGTCCGCCATGCGTAACGACACACAGGCCCGCGCGGCTGCCCGTTCCGGTGGCAACAACTCGGATTGTCGGCGCCAGTCGGCGTCGGCGGCGCCGAGCCGGCCAAGCGCCAGGCAGGCGATGGCGCGGCCGCTGTAGATTTCGGCGTCGTTCGGACGGGCCGCAAGAGCGGTATCGAAGGCGCGCAGCGCCTCCTCGTAGCGTCCCAGCATGACCAGGGCTTCGGCTTTGAGCGCGGCAATCTCGAAATGCCGTGGTTTCAGGCTGAGCGCGCAGCCGTAGTCGAGAAGTGCCAGTCTGGCGCGGCCCTCGGCCAGCAAGGCGTTGCCCCGCGCGACATAGGGAAGCGCCCGGTCCTTCACCGACAGCAGCACCGATGTATAGGCGGCGATCTCGGCCGGGAACGGGCCGCGATTGCGCAGGACAAAGGGCCGGTCCGGCGCACCGCGCCTGGCCTCCGACCGCAGCCTTCGGGCGACGTCGTATTTGGCTCGCGCCAGCGCGCTCTGGCCCAGCCTGTCCGCGGTCTCACCATGGCCTTCCAAGCCGGCCGTC
>JABCYT010000270.1 GCA_013290035.1 Alphaproteobacteria bacterium | reverse complement strand
CGAGGCCGACATCATCGTCGACTCGACCGCGCAGCCGGCCGATCGCACGACCGAGCAGGTGATCGAGGCATTGCGTGCGTTCCTGATCGCCGAGAAGGCCAAGGTGCAGGCATGAGCACCCCGGCAAGCACCAAGGCAAGCACCATCCGCGTCGACCTCGCCGGCCGCGGCTACGACATCGCCATCGGCCCCGGCCTGATCGATCGCGCCGGCGAGCTCAGCCGCCCCCTGCTGGCCGCGCCGCGCGTCATCGTCGTCAGCGACCAGACGGTGGCGCCGCTCTACGGCGCAAGGCTTGCGGCCTCGTTCGACAAAGCAGGCGTACGCACCACGTCGATCACCGTGCCGGCGGGCGAAAGCAGCAAGGAGTTCGGCGCCTTCGGCCGGTTGATGAATGAATTGCTCGACCGGCGTCCTGACCGCAAGACGACCCTGGTGGCGCTGGGCGGCGGCGTGGTCGGCGACCTTGCAGGCTTCGCCGCCGCGGTGCTGCTGCGCGGCGTCGACTTCATCCAGGTGCCGACGACGCTGCTTGCCCAGGTCGATTCCTCGGTCGGCGGTAAGACCGGCATCAACACGCGCCACGGCAAGAACCTGGTGGGCGCCTTCTACCAGCCGCGTTTGGTGCTGGCCGACACCGACGTGCTCGACACGCTGCCCAAACGCGAGCTGCTGGCGGGCTATGCCGAGGTTGCCAAGTACGGGCTGATCGACATGCCGGAGTTCTTCGCCTGGTGCGAGAAGAACGGCGCCGCCGTGCTGTCGGGCGATGCCGCCAAGCGCACCTATGCCATCGAGCAGAGCTGTCTGGCCAAGGCGCGCATCGTGGCGGCCGACGAACGCGAGACGACCGACCTCCGCGCCCTGCTCAATCTCGGGCATACGTTCGGCCACGCGCTGGAAGCCGAGACGGGCTTCGGCCCGGACCTGCTGCACGGCGAGGCGGTGGGGGCGGGCATGGCGATGGCGTTCGATCTCTCGGCCCGTCTCGGCCTCTGTCCGGCCGACGACGCCCTGCGGGTGCGCCGCCATCTCGGCGCCGTCGGCCTGCCGGTGCGGCTGCGCTCGATCGGCGGCGACAACCGGCGGCAGTGGGACGCGAACCGCCTGATCGACCACATGCGCGGCGACAAGAAAGCCGAGGGCGGCAAGCTCGCCTTCATCCTGACGCGCGGCATCGGCAAGACCTTCGTGAGCCGCGAGGTCGATGAAAGAACCCTGCGCGGCCTGCTCGACGACGCCATCGCCGCCTGACGCGCCGGTATGGAAAGCAACCTTCATTTCGATCTGCCCCTGGAGTTCGCCTGTCCCGCGGTGGTGCTGTGCCTGCTGCTGGGCGCCTACATGTCGGCCGCAGAGACGGCGATCACCGGCGCCTCGCGGCCGCGCATGCACCGGCTCGCCCAGCAGGGCAACAGGCGCGCCACGCTGGTGAACGGGCTGCTCGATCGCAAGGACGAGGCGGTGAGCGCGGTGCTGCTCGGCAACAGCGTGGTCAACATCCTCTCGGCCTCGCTCACCACGGCGGTGCTGACCGCCCTGTTCGGCGCGGCCGGCATCGTCTACGCCACGATAGCCGTCGGCATCCTGGTGGTGATCTTCGCCGAGGTGATGCCCAAGACCTGGGCGCTGCTGCGTGCCGACCGGGTCGCGCTCACGCTGGCGCCATCGATCGTCGTGACCCTGGCGATCCTGGGACCGATGGCGCGCGGCGTCGCCTGGATCTCGCGCGTTTTCCTGCGGCTGATCGGCGTGCATGTCGACCGCAAGCCGGAGATCGATGAGCACGCCGACGTCCTGCGCGGCGCCATCGAATTGCATGGCGAGGGCCAGGCCGATGAGACCGTGCCGGCCGAGAAGGCAATGCTGCGCTCGGTTCTCGATCTCGGCGACCGCACGGTGGGCGACGTCATGACCCATCGCGGCAACGTGGTGCTGATCGACGGCGACCAGCCGATGGACGCGATCGTCACCCAGATGCTGGCAGCGCCCTACACCAGGATCCCAGTCCAGCGCGGCGAACCCGACAACATCGTGGGCGTGATCCATGCCAAGGACCTGTTCCGTGCGGTCAAGGCCGCCGGCAGTCCGGAGGCGGTCAAGCTCGAGGACGTCATGACGCCGCCCTGGTTCATCCCCGAATCGACGGTGCTGTTCGACCAGCTCCAGGCCTTCCGCGCCCGTCACGAGCATTTCGCCATTGTCGTCGACGAATATGGCGCGCTGCGCGGCATCGTGACGCTCGAGGACATCATCGAGGAGATCACCGGCGACATCGAGGACGAGCACGACGCCATCAAGCGCGGCGTCATGCTGCGCGAGGACGGCAGCCTGATCTGCCGGGGCGACGTGCCGATCCGCGACCTCAACCGCGAATACGGCTGGGGCCTGCCGGAGGATGTGGCCATCACCATCGCCGGCCTGGTGCTGCATGAAGCCAGGCGCATTCCCGAAGTCGGCCAGACCTACGCATTTTACGGATTTCGCTTTGAAATTCTGAAGCGCGAGGGCACGCGCATCGCCGAGTTGCGCATCGTGCCGCCGGCCGCCATAGAAGCCGCCATATAAGGGCTGCCACCAGCCCAAGCATCAGTCGAGAGGTTCTGCCATGCCGCTTTCGCCGCCGGTCAGGCGACAGCATCTGCATACGCGTCGCGTCACCTGCCAGGGCTTTTTCCGCGAGGACGGGCTCTGGGACATCGAGGGCCGCATCACCGACGAGAAGAGCTACGAGCATGCCAACGAATGGCGCGGGCCACTCAAGGCCGGCGACTTCGTGCACGACATGTCGATCCGTCTCACGCTCGATCACAAATTCACCATCGTCGACGTCGAAGCGGTGACCGACAAATCGCCCTACCGCATCTGCGGCGACGTCGCCCCCGACTTCAGGAAGCTGATCGGCCTGCGCGTCGGCGGCGGCTTCCACCGCGAGGTGCGGGCACGGCTGGGCGGCGTGCACGGCTGCACGCACATCGTCGAACTTTTGGGTCCGGTGGCGACGACGGCGTTCCAGACGATGTCGTCGGGCAAGGCGCGCGAGCTAAACCGCGCCCATCTCGCGCGGACCGAAGGTGGTGCGCCCGAGCCCGTCCCCGCCCCGACATCCAAACCGAGGCGCAAACCTAAACCTTATGTGATCGACACCTGCCACGCCTGGGCCGCCGACGGTCCCGTGGTCCGGCGCTGGGCGCCCGACTTCTACACCGGTCCCGATGCCGACGCTGTCCGCGCCGCGGCGGCCGGCAAGGAAATCGAGATGGAGGGCTGACGTCTTCCGGGACCGCGGGCCTCCAGGCCCGCTCATGATCATGATGCGGGCCTGGAGGCCCGCGGTCCGGCAAGAGGCTTGTCCTCCGCCGGCGTCAGCGTGGTGAGCGCGAGCGCATGCAGGCCGGCGGCGAACTCGTCCTTCAAGGCGGCGTAGACCAGCCGCTGGCGCGCCACCCTGCTCTGCCCCTCGAACGCCGCCGACACGATCTCGACCCGGAAGTGGGTCTCGCCGCCCTCGCGCCAGCCGGCATGGCCGTGGTGGCGCGACGACTCGTCCTCGATGGCAAGGCGCGCCGGCGCGAACTCAGTCCTGAGCTTGTTGTCAATCGCCATCGCGACCTTGCCCATCACTCGCCTCTCTTGCCCGCTCAAACTGTTGAACACATATTAGCCGAATGGCCCGACGGCGAGCGAACCCATTGCAGGCGACGGACGGCGCGCAGACCCATCAGCGGGTCTGCGAGCAGCCGGGCTGCCGGCTGGGCGGCGACTATCGTGCGCCCCGCGCGCGCGACCGGCTGAACGAACATCGCTGGTTCTGCCTCGAGCACATCCGCGAATACAACAAGAAATGGGACTATTTCGCCGGCCTCGACGCCGACGAGATCGAGGCCCACATCCGCGCCGACACGACCTGGCGAAGGCCGGTCTGGCCGCTCGGCGGGCGCAGCAGCGGCGGTTCCTATGCCCACATCATCGACCCGTTCGGCTTGGCCGACGATGCCGGGCTGGGTGAAAAGCCGGCGCCCCACTACGATGGCAGCGAACAACTGACACCGGCCGAACGCAACGCCCTGGACGTGCTTGAACTTTCATGGCCGTTAACCCGGGCCGCCGTGAAATCTCGTTACAAGGAACTGGTCAAACGGCACCACCCGGACGCCAATGGCGGGGCACGGGAGGCCGAGGAAAAACTCAAACAAATCAACGCCGCCTATTCCACTCTGCGGGCCTCCGAGCACCTGCCGACGGAGTGATTAGCCCTGCTCAGGGCAGCCCCGCCAATTGGCCGCTTGCAGTGCACAAATCGGCCTGCGACTATGATTTGACCCGCAATTTGGCGGGCTTTGTTTTGTAGGACATGTGATGGCTTCCACGACGACCGCGGCCCGGGAAAACGTGTCGGGCATGCCGGATATCAAGGTTTCTGCGCGCCAACTGTTCGGCATCGACACCGACATGGAAGTCCCGGCTTTCAGCCAGGCGACCGAGCATGTCCCGGAGGTCGACGACGCCTACCTGTTCGACTCCGACACGACGATGGCGATCCTCGCCGGCTTCGCCCACAACCGACGCGTCATGGTCCAGGGCTATCACGGCACCGGCAAGTCGACCCACATCGAGCAGGTCGCGGCGCGGCTCAACTGGCCGTGCCTGCGCGTCAACCTCGACAGCCACATCTCCCGTATCGACCTGATCGGCAAGGACGCGATCGTGCTGCGCGACGGCAAGCAGATCACCGAGTTCCGCGAAGGCATCCTGCCGTGGGCGCTGCAGAACCCGACGGCGCTGGTGTTCGACGAATACGACGCCGGCCGCGCCGACGTCATGTTCGTGATCCAGCGCGTGCTCGAGGTCGACGGCAAGCTGACGCTGCTCGACCAGAACAAGGTGATCCGGCCGCACCCGGCCTTCCGCCTGTTCTCGACCGCCAACACGGTCGGCCTGGGCGACACCACCGGCCTCTATCACGGCACGCAGCAGATCAACCAGGGCCAGATGGACCGCTGGTCGATCGTGACCACGCTCAACTACCTGCCGCACGACCAGGAAGTGAACATCGTCATCGCCAAGACGCCGATGTACGACACCGACGACGGCCGCAAGATCGTCTCCGCCATGGTGGCGCTGGCCGACCTCACGCGCGCCGGCTTCATCGCCGGCGACATCTCGACCGTGATGTCGCCGCGCACGGTGATGACGTGGGCCGAGAACGCCCGCATCTTCAACAACGACATCGGCTTCGCCTTCCGTCTCACCTTTCTCAACAAGTGCGACGAGGTCGAGCGCAGCACGCTTGCCGAGTACTATCAGCGCTGTTTCGGCAAGGAACTTCCGCCGTCGAGCGGCAAGGGCGGCAAGCTCCACTAGAGAGGGCCTCGATGGCCAAGGATACGACGCCCCTCGAGGAGTTCCGCCGCGTCACCGCCACCACCATGCGGGCGGTATCGCGCAAGGAAGTGAACGTCTCCTTCGTGCCCGACGGCGGCTCGCTGTTGGGCAGCGAGGCGCGCATCACCGTGCCGGCGCGCGACCTGCCGGTCGAGGATGTGAGCCGCGTGCGCGGCGAGGCCGATTCGATGGCGCTGAAGCTGCGCCACCACGATCGCAAGACCCATCTGCGCCGCGTGCCGCGCGGCGAGACG
>JABCYT010000269.1 GCA_013290035.1 Alphaproteobacteria bacterium | reverse complement strand
ATCGTTCCTCGCAGCCCTGGCCGTTCCCCGCATCGGTGATGATCGGCTTCCACGCCGAGGCCGAGGGGCTCGACTTCAGCGTCAACGAGTCCGAACTCGAAAACGCGCTGTGGCTGAGCCGCGAGGAGCTCAGGCCGGAGAACCTGCCCAAGGACGGCTCGTTCTTCATGCCGCGTCGCGATTCCATCGCCCGTCGCCTGATCGAGGAATGGCTCGGCCACGAGGCCGGCCCGTCTATCAGCGGCTGACCCACCAAAAGGACGGACATGACTGCCCAACTCTTCACGCCTGTCGAGGTCGGCGGCGTCACGCTGCCCAATCGCATCGTCGTGTCGCCGATGTGCCAGTATTCGTCGGTCGACGGCAGTGCGCAGCCTTGGCATCAGGTGCATTACGGCATGCTGTCGATGTCGGGCGCCGGCCTGCTCTGCATGGAGGCGACGCATGTCGAGCGCGAGGGCCGCATCACCCAGGGCTGCGCCGGCCTGTACAGCGATGAGAACGAAACGGCGCTGAAGCCGGTCATCGACTGGGCGCGAGCCTGGATGCCCAACGTCAAGCTCGGCATCCAGCTCGCCCATGCCGGCCGCAAGGCCTCGGCGCAGCGGCCGTGGAAGGGCGGCGGACCGCTCACCCAGGCCGATGCACCGGACCTGCCGTGGACGACCTGTTCGGCGTCGGCGATCCCCTTCGACACCAAGTGGCACACGCCGGTCGCCCTCGACGCGGTGGGCCTGAAGCGCGTCAAGCAGGCCTTTGTCGACGCGACCGTGCGCAGCGCGCGGCTGGGCTTCGACGTCATCGAGCTGCACGGCGCGCACGGCTATCTGCTCAACCAGTTCCTGTCGCCGCTCAGCAACCATCGCGGCGACGAGTACGGCGGCACCATGGAGAAGCGCCGGCGCTTCCCGCTCGAAGTGTTCGAGGCCTGCCGCAAGCTGTGGCCGCGCGACAAGGCGCTCGGCATCCGCCTCAGCTCAGTCGAATGGGTCGCGGGCGGATTGACAATCGAGGACACGATCGAGACCGCCCGCCAGCTGAAGGCGCTGGGCTGCGACTTCATCGACGCGAGCTCGGGCGGCAACGCGGCCCACCAGAAGATCACGCTTGGCCCCGGTTACCAGGTGCCGTTCGCCGCGCGCATCCGCAAGGAGGTGGGCATCAAGACCTGGGCGGTGGGCCTCATCACCGAGCCGGAGCAGGCCGAACATATCGTCGCCGCGGGCGAGGCCGACTGCACGGTGCACGCAAGGCCGTTCCTGCTCGATCCGCGCTGGGCGTGGAACGCCGCCCGCGCGCTGGGCGTCGAGCCGCCGTCGCTGCCCTTGCCGGCGGCGCGCGCCAGCACCATCCTGCCGTTCAAGCCGCAGCCCGCGCTGGCGAGGGCCGCGGACTAGCGTCCTCCCGGATCGGAGTCGACCATGGCCTCACAATGGCGGTGGTTTCTGCGCATGGCGAGAATCGTCGCAACCGGCGTCGTCCTCGCCATTGTCGTCCTCGAGGTCCAGCTCGCCCTGGGCTTCCGTCTCGCCGATACACCGCTCTTCCGCTATCCGTGGCCGACGGTCGGGCTGATCGTGGCCGCGCTGGCCTTTGCCGCCTACAACACCTGGACGACAACCACGGGCGCCTGGGCGAGCGTCGGCATCGCCGCCTTCGCCGTTGCCGTGATGCCGTTCAACGCTCTCCTGGAGCCCGCGCCGCCGCCCATCCCCGTGGATTTCTGGACCGGCGGCGGGGCCCTTCGGATCGAACGCGCCATGACCGTGCAGCGGAGCTATCCCATCGTTCTGGTGCTGAACGGCCCCAAGGATATCAGCGGCAGGACGCCGGCGCCGACGACGGGCGGCACCCGTCCGCCCGCCGGCGATGGCGAAAGCGTGGTGGCGCACCTGTCCGGCGAGCCGCCTTCGGCCTTCGCCATCGTGCCCGACAAGGACCAGCCGAAGCCGATTAACGCTACGGGCGACACGCGTTGGGATTGGCGCGTGACGCCCAAGCAGGAGGGCCCTCAGAGATTGCTCCTCGAGCTCGACACCGCGGCGAAAACGCCGGCGGGCGCGGCGGCGAAAGGCAATATCTATCGGCATTTCATCTTCATCACGGTGCAGCCCCTGACATGGTACGAGGCCGCCCGCCGATGGGTCATCGGCCTGGTTTCGGGGTCCTAGCCGCAAGCGGCGCCTTTGCTCGCAGGGCGGGGAGCGTTACCCTCCCGCCATGAGTCCCGACTCGTCCCAGCCCCGGTCTCCGGCTGACGCCGCTCCGGCGGTCGCCGAGCCTGTCAAACCCGAGGCGGCCGCGGGCCGGGCCGAGACCATGCCGATCCCGGCCGAGACTGCGCGGGTTGCTCCGGTCGAGCCCGTGGTTGAGCCCGCTCAGCCGCCGCCTGCCGCGGCACCCCCCGTGGAACCGCCGCCCGTCGAGCCGCCTCCTGCGGCCGCCACAGCGCCGCCACCCGCCGCCGCGGCGGCCCTCGGGTCCGTCGCCAAAAGCCGGCTGCGCCGCCTCGTCACGGTCGGCGGCACGTTGCTCCTGCTGTTCATCCTCTGGGAGACCTTCACCTTCTTCGTCGCCTATACCGACGATGCCTATGTGCGCTCCGACCTGGTTGCCGTGGCGCCGGAGGTCACGGGACGCATCATTGCCGTGCATGTCGTCGACAATCAGACCGTCAAGAAGGGCGACAAGCTGGTGTCGATCGACCCCGTGCCGTTCCAGCTCGACGTCAACCAGCGCCAGGCCCAGATCGACGAGGCGGCATCGCTGCTCAAGGTCGCGCAGGAGCAGCTTTCCACCGCGAACGAGGCCCTCGTCGCCGCCACCTCGACGCACACCTATGCCGTCGAGGAGCAGGCCCGCTTTGCCGTGCTGGCGGCGAGCAACAACGCGCCGCGCGCCGAACTCGACCGCTACAACGACGAGCTGCGGCGCGCCACGGCGGAGATGACCATGTCGCAGGTCGCGATCGCCAAGGCAGAGACCAGCATCAACGCCCACCAGGCCGCCCTCGACGTCGCCAAGGCCGAGATGGCGACAGCGCAATGGCGGCTCAGCCGCACCGACATCGTGGCGCCGGTCAACGGGACCATCACCAATCTCACCACGCGCCCGGGTGACACGGGGACCGTGAACATTCCCATGATCGGCATCGTCGACGCCGACGCCTGGCGCATCATGGCCAACTACAAGCAGTACTACGTCCGCTCCTTCGAGGTCGGCAGCGAGGCCTGGGTGTGGCTCGACAGCGCGCCCTGGCATTTCTATCGTGCCAAAATCACCGGCATCGCCCGCGGCTTCAGCCGCGATCCGCAGGCGCCCATGCTGCTGCCCTACGTCGCGCCGACGACCGACTGGATCCGCCTGCAGCGGCGCATTCCGGTGACCATCGTGCTGATCGATCCGCCGCCCGACGGCACGCTCTATATGGGCGCGGATGCCCGCACGGTGATCTTCCCGGCCGGCGGCACCGTCCGATGATGCGGACGTTCACGAAGGTCGTCGTCGCGGATTTCGCCGAGATGGGCGACATGATCGAGCAGACGCTCGCCGGCTATTGGCAGGAGCTCGGCGAGCTGGGTGAAGACCCGGCGCGCACGCGGCAAGGCCTCGTCGCCGCCTGTTCGGTGATGCTGGCGACCACGCTCGCGCTCCTACTCGAGGTCGATTCGCCATGGTGGGCGGCGATCAGCGGGTTCATGTCGCTGATGGCAACCGGCGCCGGTTCGGTACGCCGCGGGATCCTGAGACTGAGCGGAACGGTCGCCGGCGCGGTGCTGGGCTTCGTCCTGGCGCGCTGGCTGCCCTACGATCACTTCGCGCTCTACCTGTTCCTCGCCGCGGTCACCATGCTGGGCGTGATCGCAATGCAGGTGAGCCCGCACGGCCTCGCCTGGCTGTTCCTCACCATCACCTCGAGCATGGTGCTGCTGATGAGCCTGAACGACCCGTTGCAGGCGCTCCACGTGGCCTTCTACCGGACGTTCGAGGTGGCGATCGGCGTGACCTCCGCCATCATCGTGGCCAACCTGCTGCAGGACTGGCACGCCGATCCGCCGCCGACGGCGCCGGGATGGCGCCATCTGCTGGACGCGCAATGGCCCGCGGTCCTGCACGGTGCGCGTTCGGCGATCGCCGTCGTCGTCCTGTTGCAGATCTGGATCCTGATCGACCTGCCGGAGGTGACGGAGATGGCCGTCACGATCGCCGTGGTGATGTCGGCGCCGGTCATCGCCGCCGGCGGACTGAGCACGCGCCAGGCCGTCGCCCAGCGATCCCTGCACCGTATCATCGGCTGCCTGCTGGGCGGCCTCGTGGCGCTGGGCTGCCTGGCGCTCGACGTGACGTCGTTCCCCTGGTGGCTCGCCATGATCGGAGGCGCCGTGTGGGTCGGCATGCACGTGCAGAACGGCAAACACGGCGTCGGCTATGTCGGAACCCAGGCGGCGTTCGTCTTCATCGTCACCCTGATCCAGGGCGCCGCGCCGCCTAACAGCATCATGCCCGGCGTCGATCGCTTCGTTGGCATCACCGGGGGGCTGGCCATCCTGCTGATCGTGTCGCTGTTGCTGTGGCCGAGAGAGGCGGAGGTCGGTGAGGACGCGGCGTCGGCGGCAGGCTGACGCAGGCACCCATGCAAATCGCGCTGGGCTGTCGCCGCTGAGCGCGCTTGTTCGCGAGGGCAAGGTCGCTAGGTTCCCGCGCCATGAACGTCCCTGCCTCGCCGCCGGCGAGAGATCATATCCTGCGCTCGATCCTGGCCATCCTCTTCTCGGTCGCCTGCTTTTCGGTCCTCAACGCCATCTCCAAGACGCTGACCCAGCACTACCCGGTCGTGCAGGTGATCTGGGCGCGCTACGTCTTCGCCTTCGTCTTGATGATGGCGCTGTTCCTGCCGCGCAGCGGCCTGGCGCTGTTTCGCTGGCACAATGTCGGCAGCCAGGTGGTGCGCGGGCTGCTGCTGTTCTTTTCGTCCTTTCTCTACTTCCACGGCATCGTCTACCTGCCGCTCGCCACCGCGGCGTCGATCTCGCTCACCGGTCCGCTGGTCGTGACCGCGCTGTCGGCGCGCTTCCTCGGCGAACCGGTGGGCGTGCGCCGCTGGATCGCCGTTTGCCTGGGTTTCATCGGCGCGCTGATCGTAGTGCGGCCGGGCCATGCCAACTTCGAGTGGCACTCGCTGCTGATCGTCGCCAGCACGCTCTGCAGCGCGTTCTACCAGCTCGTTTCGCGCCGCTACGGCCAGACCGAGCGGCCCGACGCCTCGGCCACCATGGCGACCATCGTCGGCACCGTCGTCGCCCTGCCGATGCTGCCGTTCGAATGGACGACGCCCGCCTTCGGCTGGGACTGGGTGTTGTTCGTCGCCATCGGCGTCTGTGCGGGCGTCGGCCACTACTTCCTGACCATCGCCTACAGCCAGGCGCCGGCCGCCACGGTGGCGCCCTTCAACTACGTGCAGCTGATCGGCGCGGCGATCCTGGGCTATCTCGTGTTCGGCAGCATCCCCGACTTCTGGACCTGGGTCGGCGCGGCCGTGATCGTCTGCTCCGGCCTCTATCTCGGCCATGCCGAGCGGCTTCGCTATCGACGGTTGGCCAACAAGATTTGATCGTCGCAGAGCGAGGGGCGGGGCAGCCTATTA